>ONFK01000065.1 GCA_900317065.1 uncultured Bacteroidales bacterium | reverse complement strand
GGAGATAAACTACGTCCGCGTACGGTTCGAGGGCCCCGCGCAGGAATGGTATTTTATTATCACAAACGATTTTCATCAGTCCTTGAATCTGTCGGGATGCGCCCAGAGGCCGAGGGCGGGATTGGAAATGTAGTAGATCTCCTCGCCGTCCGGCATAGTGTTCCATCCGTCCTTGAGTTTGTCGATGGGGTAGCGGGCCACCATCTCGTCATAACTGCAATACTTGAAGCCCACGCCTTCAATTTCTTCGCGGGTCATTCCCGGGCCGGGGCAGTAGGTGATGCTGAACCTGCCTTCGGACGAGCCGTGGATGAGGTGGGCGGATGCCCCCAGATTGTCCTGCAGGTCCTGATTCTCCTCCGTGCACTTGAGCGTGTGCGGAGTGCCCTTGTAGCCGTATTTGCGGATGAGGGCGTCGATGGTCTTGTCTTCGCCGAACTCCCGAAGCGCCGGAGCCAGCACTATCAGTTCGCCCCCGTCGGCAAGCGCCATGCGGGTGCGGTATACGCTCTTGTTGCCCAGCCAGGTGCTCTTGAACTCCTCCGGATCCAGATAGACTATGCACTTCCTGATGGGATGGTCCACCATTATGAAGTTGGTCTCCATCGAGAGGGCGCAGGCCTTGCGGAAGCACTCCGCGTCGTCGCCTATGAAGAGGCCCTTGAGGTCCATCTTCCCGGTGTCCGGATTCTTCGCGAGCACGGTCTGTATGTAGACGATGGGGAGCTGCGGGATGAAGTGCTGCCGGGCATATTCGAACACCTGGCGCACAGGGCCTCCCGGACGCCCCATCAGGCGTTCCATTCCGTAGGAGGAGCCGATGAAGTGGCTCTTGTTGATGCCTTCGCTGCCGCCTACTCCCACGAAGATGTTCTTGGTGTAGTTCGCCATTCCAACCACCTCGTGAGGCACAACCTGGCCTATCGAAAGGATGAGGTCGAAGGAAGGGTCCAGCAGGAGCTTGTTCACCTGCGCGGGCCAGTCGTAGTGGAGTTTCCCTTCGGAGATTTCTTCGATGTAGGAAGCCGGCACGCGGCCTACGGTCACTACATCGTTGCGCCAGTCGTGCACGCGGAACTTGTCCAGGGGAGTGTGGCCGTACATGGTCTTAATCTGCTCCTCCGTCATGGGGGTGTGGGTGCCGAGGGCCGGCATCACGTCGGTAAGGGTGTCCCCGAAATAGTCGTAGACCATCTCCGTGATGGGCCCCGCGTAGGAGTTGAAACGGGTGAAATCCGGCGGAATCGCCAGCACGCGCTTCTTCGGGCCCATGGAGTCGAATACCTGCTTCAGCGCGGCGCGTACCTCGTCGGGGGAGATGGCGTCGGTCTTGGATCCTCTTGCGTAGTACAGCATGGCTCTATCTCTTTACTCGTGCATTTCCCTGCCAGATGCTCCAGACCTGCTCTTCGTCGGCGGGCTGGGCGTAGTCGGTAAGGAAGGTGGTGGCGAGGGCGCCGCTGGCCCATCCGAACTGGGCGCACTGCTCTCCGCTCCATCCGCGTAGGATTCCGTAGAGCAGGCCTCCCACGAAGCCGTCGCCGCCGCCGATGCGGTCGAGCACATGGATTTCGCGGGGCTGGATGACGTGCCAGTCTTCGCCGTCGAGCAGGATCGCTCCCCAGTTATGGCTGTTGGTGTTGTTCACCTGGCGGAGGGTGGTGCCGTAGACCTGCGCGTTGGGATAATGCTCGCGCACGCGGCGTATCATCTCCTTGAAACCGTCGATCTTGGCGGCGATGTCCTTTCCGCCGGCCTCAGGCCCTTCGATTCCCAGGCAGAGCTGGAAGTCTTCCTCGTTGCCGATGAGGATGTCGGCGTAGCTCGCGATCTCGGAGAAGATGTCGTGCAGTTCCTGCTCGCGGCCCTTCCAGAAGGAAGCGCGGTAGTTGAGGTCGAAACTGATGCGGGTGCCGTGCTTTTTCGCGGCGCGCGCAAGTTCGAGGCAGAAGCGGCTGGTGTCCGGGCTGAGGGCGCCGATGAGTCCGGAAAGATGGATGATCTGCACTCCTTCCTCGCCGAAGATGCGTTCGAGGTCGAAGTCCTTCACGTTGAGGGTGCGGCCTACCTCTCCGGCACGGTCGTTCCACACGCGCGGGCCGCGGGAACCGTATCCACTGTCGGCCACGTTGATCTGGTGGCGGTATCCCCAGGGGCCGCCCTGCTCGACCTCGGGACCTTCGAAGTCCATCCCGCGGCTGCGGAGGTTGCCCTTGATGAAGTGTGCGAAGGGGCTGCCTTTCACGAATGCGGTGAGTACCTTGACCGGAAGTCCGAGGTAGGAAGAGATGCTTGCCACGTTGGTCTCGGCGCTGGTGGCCTGGAGGTGGAAAAGATCGCTGGAATGAACGGGCTGACCGCTCTCAGGCGTAATTCTGAGCCCCATGCTGGTAGGAACCAGGAGGGCGTATTTGCAGTTTTGTTTGAGTTTGATATCCATAATTACAAAGATATGCTTTTTCGGTCAGTAAAACAATGTATTGACTTCCTTCTTGAAAACGGACGATAACTAGCGTATGAAGTGCATCGGAGTCCACGGCTCGTCTCCGCGGCCGGGCGCAGGTTTCCCGCCGGTCGCTTTCAGCAGCCAGGCCATATTGTGAGCCAATGCCCGCATGGTCTGGAGCCCTTCCTGGTCAAGCGCGGCCTGGCCGGGTTCGCGTCCGTAGACAATGTTCCAGTACTGTGAACCTATCACCGGCATATTCATCATCTGGAACGGGAGGTTGAGCGTCTCGAAAGTCGCCGTGGCACCTCCCCTCCGGCATACGGCTACGGCTGCGGCAGGCTTGCCGGCGATATTCGCGCCGTTGGAATAGAAGGACCGCTGTATGATGGACAGAAGCGCACCGTTGGGCTGCCCGTAATATACTGGAGATCCTACGATCAGGGCATCTGCAGAGGCATATTTCGCGCTGATTTCGTTGCAGATATCGTCATTGAAAACGCATGCGCCCGGCTTCCTGCCGCATTGGTTACATGCCATGCAGCCTCTCACCGGCTTGTTGCCAATCCACACAATTTCGCTGTCGATTCCATCCCCTCCAAGCGTATTTGCAATTTCAGCAAGTGCAATCGAGGTGTTCCCTTTCTGGCGCGGACTTCCGTTGATAAGCAGTACTTTCATGTATCATCTTTTTTCTCGAACCAAATATACTACTTTTTTTCGACGATGCCGCCCCAGGCGTGCACACTCTGCCCCATCCGGCTGTCAGGTCGGGCAGTTCGGCCGATTGGCCAATGTGCTGCTAGTCAATGAGATGCTGAAAACAAATCGCCCGAATCAGCCGATTTGTTTTCAGCAAGGAGCTGATAGCCAAACAGTTGGCTGCCCGGCGAATCGATGGCGTCCGGAGCGCAGCACCCAACGCATTGAACGTCAATAGTTTACCTGCGGGAGAATCGGCGAAATTCGCCGATTCTATTTACGGTAAAACACTGATAATAAGACGTTTAACTGCTGCGTCGGTTGTTCCGAAAAATGCCGTATTTTCGGAACGAATCTGGAATTATTGAGCATTTGTTCCCGTTTTTGGTCATTTTTCGGAACAAATTTTCATTCAAGTCAGATCGACAGCGTTATTTAGCGCCAGGTCAGCCGAATAACGACCGATGGTTGACGCTTACGCAATGCGTGTTTATTAAGTTGTTGGTATTCAGCCCGACGCGCCCCCGCTACTAAACAAAACCGGCAGCCGAAAAAGGCTGCCGAATCTTTTGTTTAGTAGCGGGGGCAGGACTTGAACCTGCGACCTCCGGGTTATGAGCCCGACGAGCTACCAACTGCTCTACCCCGCGATATTGGACTGCAAAGGTAGGAATTATTTTCCAAAAACCAAATTTTAATCCGTATCTTTGAAAGATATGAAACTTCAGTACAGAATCCTAATCATCGTCCTGGCCTGTCTGGCGGCCGTTTCCTGCACCCAAACGCCCAATAACAAGCGCATCGTCTTCATCGGCGACAGCATCACCGACGGCAATTGGGGCTGCATCTACAACTACAAAAGAACCTCGTCCGAACGCAGCCATACCGACATGAACCACATCTACGGCCACAGCTACGTCTATATCATTGCATCGTACTGCCAAAGGCACCGAACCCGCACCTTCCTATTGGATATGGGACGGCATACACCCGACCCCAGCCGGGCACAAACGCATGGCGGACCTTTGGCTTAAGAAAGCAAAAATCTAATTGAAAAGCATTATCTGGCTGCAACTGGCCTTTCCGGAAGGATTGCTGATGACGACCCTGAAGTTGGAAGCTGCTACAGAATTGAAGGGAAGCGTGATGCCAGTGCCGTTTCCTGTTCCTTCGGCAATGCAGGTCCAGGCCCCGTCCACCAGGGCTTCCACCCGGTAAGCCTGCACAGGATTCTCCCATAACTGCCAAGGTTCGACCGCGGCAAAACACTGTATGTTCTGCCGGGTAGGGAGCGTGATTTCTACGGTGGCCGAAGGCCCTTCCGCCGTCCAGACAGATTTGAAATCGGCATCGCTCAGCTGCGGAACCGCGGCCCCTTCCACCAGAAGCGGCAGCCCTTCCGTGGGCACGGCCTGCACCGGCACCTGCTCTTTCAGCTCCACCGCCAGCACGCTGACCGCGGCATCGGGAGAGAAAGGAGGAAGCTCAAAGGTGGTGGCGCCCTTCCGGCTGCGGCAGCGCACCCTCACAGAGGGATCCGCCAGCAGCCAGGCTTTTCGCACCTTCAGCCTGTACGGCACGCTGATTTCCCTCGACCACTTGTGAATATGCAGATAGAGAGTGTTCCCCTTTCTGGTGGCGTACCCGAAAGGCAAAAACGGGAATGGAGAGGCCTCGGTGCCGTAAATCGCCTCGCCGTTCACCTTCATCCAGGACCCAATTGCCATCAAATTATCCCTGCATATCTGAGGGATGCTGCCGTATTTGTCCGGGCCTATGTTCAGGAGAAGATTTCCCCCCTTGCTCACGATTTCCGAGAGCTTGCGGATGAGTTCTCCGGAACTTTTCCAGTTGTCGTCGTAGGCGCAATATGCCCAGTGGCGGTTCATGGTCATGCAGGTCTCCCAGATCCTTCCGGGGTATCCGGTCGCGGGGATGAACTGCTCCGGGGTCACCACGTCCCCCTTCATCCCGCCGCCCATGCGGTTGTTCAGGATTATATTGGGATATGCGCGGACCTTGTCGTAGAAGAGCCTGGCCTCTTCCGGAGTTATGTCCCCGCCCTGGTCGAACCAAACTATATCCACGTTGGGGATGCGTGTCAGGAGTTCGTCCACCTGCGGGAGCGCAATATTCTTGAGGTAGGCCTCCCTGCTCCCTTTGTGGGCAGGATCCCAAGCGCAGCCGTTCGCGCCGGGATGATACCAGTCCAACATGTGGGAGTAGTAGAAACCGAAATGCAGCCCCTGTGCCTTGCATTCCGAGGCGAGGGCTGCTATGATATCTTTTCCGTATGGAGATGCGTCCACTATGTTGTAGGCGCTTGCATCGGAGTCGTACATGGCAAAACCGTCGTGATGCTTGGCGGTGACTACCATATATTTCTGCCCCGCTTCCGCTGCAAGCGAAACCCAGTCGGCGGCATCGAAGCGTACGGGATTGAAACGTTTTGCCAGGGCAGAATACTCCTTGATAGGGATCTGCTTGCTGTGCATCATCCATTCTCCGCCGTCGGTCTTGTCACCGTAGATGCCGGCGAGTTCGGTGTAGATGCCCCAGTGGATGAACATTCCGAACTTGGCATCCCGGAACCACTCCATCCGTTCCGGAACCTCAGAGGCCTCTCCGGCCGGTTCAGGAGCGGGGACCTTCTTGCAGCAGATGGCCGCAGCAGCAATCAGGCAGAGGGCTATTTTCCGAGGAAACATACGATGCCGTCCAGGTCGTCTTTTGCGAACACCCGCTGCTCGCCGGAGGCCAGATTCTTTATCTGCACCGTCCCGGCCGCGGCTTCGTCCGCGCCTGTTATGGAAAGGAAGGGAATGGCCTTGCGGTCGGCATAATCGAACTGCTTCTTGAGTTTGGCGGAATCCGGATAGATCTCCACAGAAATGTCCCTGGAGCGCAGTGCAGCGGCGACAGGCAGAACATACCTGACTTCCTCCGTTCCCATATTCGCGAACAGCAGCACAGTGGCCGAACGGAGGTCGGCGGGGAACTTGTCCAGACCTTTCAAAACATCGTAGATGCGGTCCGCACCGAACGAGATGCCCACTCCGGACATGTCCGGCAAGCCGAAGATGCCGGTTAGGTTGTCATAGCGGCCGCCTCCGGAAATGCTTCCGATTTCCCAGTCGAGCGCCTTCACTTCGAAGATGGCTCCCGTGTAGTAATTCAGCCCCCGTGCGAGCGAGAGATCCATCTCGACCGGCACGCATACACCCGCTGTCGAAATCAGTCCGAACAGTTCCTCCAGCTCGTCCAGACCGCGCAGGCCAGTTTCGGATACTATGCCGGAAGCCGACTGTCCGCCGAAGAGCGAACGCATCGCGGCGAGTTTCTCCGTCACGGATCCGTTCAGAGCGAGAATCTGCTCCACTACGGAGATGGCCGAGTCGGAGAGGCCCTTCTCGCGGATCTCGCCGAGCACGGCTTCGAGCCCGATCTTGTCGAGTTTGTCGATGGCCACGGTGATGTCCACCACCTTGTCGGGAGCTCCGCAGATCTCTGCGAGCCCTGTGAGCACCTTACGGTTGTTGATCTTCAGGGCGACGCGGATGCCGAGCTTGCCGAAGACTGCGTCCACGATCTGCACCAGTTCCAGTTCGTTAAGCTGGGAGCGGGATCCGATCACGTCGACGTCGCACTGGTAGAACTCGCGGTAGCGGCCCTTCTGCGGGCGGTCTGCGCGCCACACGGGCTGGATCTGGAAACGCTTGAACGGGAAGGAAATCTCGTTCTGGTGCTGCACCACGTAGCGGGCGAATGGCACGGTGAGATCGTAGCGCAGACCCTTTTCCGGAGCCTGGGCGGCCTTCTCGCCGCTGTTCATCACCCGGAACAGGAGCTTGTCTCCCTCGTCGCCGTACTTGCCGAGCAGGGTGGAAAGATTCTCCATCGAAGGAGTCTCTATCTGCGCATATCCGAAGGTGCGGAAAACGCTCTTGATCGTATCGAAAATGTAGTTCCTCTCAGCCATTTCCTGCTGCGAGAAATCTCTCATGCCTTTTGGTATGGAAGGTTTATTTGCCATAGAATGCAAATTTACAAAGTTTTGTCCAATATCAGTTCAAGCCGCCATCCGCTCCGGCCGCGAATAATCCCTCGTTTGCCCACAAACACGCGCCCGCCGACCTGTCTGCCGGAATTGATCAGCTCCCAGAGATTGTCCAGCGCCGTTTCCGTCAGCCCGGCCGGTTCCGCCAGCCGGAAGAGTACGTAGCGGGGATGCCTGAGAGCGAGCAGTGTGCGGATGCGGATCATCCCCGAACGGAGGACGTCATCCCTGACGCTCAGGAAGTAATCCTCCGCGATGTCGTCCACCTGGCGGATGTGCTCCATCGTGCGCCCGAGCGAACTTAGAAGGGAAGGATTCATCTCCTTCAGCACGGGGATGACTTCCCCGCGGAGGCGGTTGCGTTTGTAGGCCGGAGATGCGTTTGTGCTGTCTTCGCGCCAGGCGAGTCCGCGCTCTTCCATCCACGAACGTATTTCCGTACGGGAGATTCCGAGCAGGGGGCGGACGATGAAATCCCTGTCGCCCATCCCGCGCAGGCCCCGGGTGCCGGTACCGCGCAGAAGGTTGAGGAAGAAGGTCTCGGCGTTGTCGTCGGCATTGTGCGCCACCGCCACGCAGTCGAAACCCTTCGAGGAGCAGAGTTCTCCGAACCAGGAGTAGCGTAGCTCGCGGGCGGCCATCTCGATGCT
>ONFK01000293.1 GCA_900317065.1 uncultured Bacteroidales bacterium | reverse complement strand
GCCTTCATGACCTTCATGGGCATTTCACTTTAATAAGGAGACTGAAACATGACATCAACCATTATTTCTGCTGTCCTCGTTATCGTGATCGTAACGCTGCTGCTTGTAGCGCTGCTGCTCATCATCAAGGCAAGGCTCACACCTTCCGGGACAGTGACAATCGACATCAACAACGGCAAGAAGGTGCTTGAGGTCGCCCAGGGCGGCGATGTGATGCACACCCTTGCCGACCATAAGATCTTCCTTCCCTCCGCCTGCGGCGGCAAGGCCAACTGCGGCCAGTGCAAGGTGCAGGTCCTCGAGGGCGGCGGAGACATCCTCCCTACCGAAAAGGGATTCTTCAACCGCAAGCAGATCAAGGACGGAATGCGTCTGGGCTGCCAGGTGAAGGTCAAGGACAATCTGAAGATCGCAGTTCCCGACTCGACCCTAAGCGTCAAGAAGCTGGAATGCGAGGTTATCTCGAACAAGAATGTCGCAACCTTCATCAAGGAGTTCACCGTCCGTCTTCCCGAAGGAGAGCATCTTGAGTTCAAGTCCGGAGAATACATCCAGATCGACATCCCCGAGTACGACATCGACTTCGCGGACATCGACATGGATCCCATCTACCGTGGCGACTGGGAGAAATACGGATTCTTCGGCATCAAGGCCAAGAATACCACTCCTACCGTCCGCGCATACTCGATGGCTTCCTATCCTGCGGAGAAGAACATCATCAAGCTCAATGTGCGTATAGCCACTCCTCCCTTCGACCGCAGCCAGCCCAAGGGCGTCTTCAAGATGCTGCCGGTTCCTCCGGGAGTATCCTCATCCTACGTATTCACACGCAAGCCCGGCGACAAAGTCACCATCAGCGGTCCTTTCGGCGAATTCCTCCTTCCGGAGAACGATCCCAAGGATATGGAATACATATTCGTCGGCGGCGGCGCCGGAATGGCACCTCTGCGCAGCCACATAATGCATCTCTTCAAGACTTTGAAGACAGACCGCACCGTGCACTTCTTCTATGGAGCCCGCAGCCTTGTGGAGGCCTTCTATCTCGAAGACTTCGCAGAGATCGAGAAAGAGTTCCCGAACTTCAAGTTCCACCTCGCACTCGACCGTCCGGATCCCGCTGCAGATGCCGCAGGCGTGGCCTACACTCCCGGCTTCGTGCACAACGTAATGTACGAGACCTACCTCAAGAATCACGAGACTCCCGAAGACATCAAGTACTTCATGTGCGGTCCTCCTATGATGGTCGGCGCCGTGAACGGATTGCTTGACAGCCTCGGAGTACCTCCTGAAAGCATACTCTACGACAACTTCGGTTAGTAGGTATCAACCGTAGGTATAAACTTCCCGACCCGTCGGAAACATGTTGTTTTCCGACGGGTTTTCGTATGTCAAACTTAAAAATACCCCTTCAAACTTAAATTTTGCAGTCATTCGTCACTATTTTTTCTTCGGAGGAAATCATCGCCGTAGCTTTGCACCATAATGAAACGCGAGAATCCGAGTGGCAGTATCTCCATGGACATCCGTCCGGGGCAATCTGCCCGCACTACACAAAACTGGTTATTCACACGAACGCTTAACAAACTGCAGCCCGGATTCAACCATTTGCAAAGCAACGGGGCCCAAGTTCTCTTCACGGCCGTGACGGTTCTGATCTGCGCTTGTACCCAGGCCCCGTCTT
This sequence comes from uncultured Bacteroidales bacterium, assembly GCA_900317065.1. Lineage (GTDB taxonomy): Bacteria > Bacteroidota > Bacteroidia > Bacteroidales > UBA932 > Cryptobacteroides. The sequence goes on along the minus strand of ONFK01000293.1, from coordinate 421 downwards.
TGCAAAATCATTTCGGACAGACGGATTCCCTCATTATACATATCAACAGCACGCTCCCCTACCGGCACCTGGACCTGTTCGTTTATTCGGACACTCTCACGCATGCATTGGAACTCCACATCAGGTGCGGAGACACCCGAACGATAAGGATGAAATCCTCGTCGGGGGGCAAAATCGTTGCAGCAATCGCAGATTTGCAGGGAGAATTCTCCGAAAGCTCTCTCCCGGACAGATTCGAAACGATGGAGAACATCTGCATGCGTTACGCGGACGAAAACCCGGAGGCGCCCATACAGAGCGGATACCGCCATGCATATACGGGGAAACGTACTGAACTCGACATTTCTCCCCTCCTCTGCCCGATAGTGATAAAAAGCATGCGGATGGAAGGCGACGCGCCGCTTGAAAATCCCGTACTGCA
>ONFK01000116.1 GCA_900317065.1 uncultured Bacteroidales bacterium | reverse complement strand
AACCCCAGCCGCGTGCCGGAACTGATGCAGGTGCTGCTGGTGCCGGATCCGGTGAACGATCTTTCCGAGGCGGTGGACGTGACCGGGCGCATCAAGGACGGGGTGCTCAAGATGAAGATTCCCGCCGGAAACTGGCAGGTCTATTACATGGTTAAGTATGAATCCTTCGCCAGCGTCATAAACGGGGCTCCCGGTGCCGCAGGGCCCATCCTCGACCATATGAACGCCGCTGCCGTGCGTAAGTACCTGGACCGTATGTCCGGCCGCATCGAGGCTAGGCTGGGCCCCCTTTCCGGGCATCTGCGCGCGTTTTTCGTGGACAGCATGGAGCTCGAAGGCACAAACTGGACAGGCGACTTCGCCGAGCAGTTCAAAGCCCGCAGAGGGTATGACGTCATGCCGTGGCTGCCTTTCACCATGTTCAAGGTCGGGCGTCTCGGCGACGTGCTCGACTTCAACTACGGTTGCAAGAAGGGAGAAAAGTTCCAGGAGCAGGTCAACCGTGTCCGCTTCGATTTCGAACTGACAAAGGCTGAACTCCTGGACGAACGCTTCTTCAGGGTGTATGAGCAGTGGGCCCGCGAGAAAGGGGTCAAGTCCCGCGCGCAGGGCTACGGCCGCGGATTCTTCATAGAAGAGACCTCGATGGGCCTGGACATTCCCGAAGGAGAGTCCTGGACCACCAACTGGCTGCGTCACCGCATAGGCGAGGAGATGGGCGACGAGGACTACCGCCGCGGCAGAGCCTACACCATGATAGACAAGTATGTCTCCTCCGCAGCTCATCTTACCGGAAAGCGCCTCGTGAGCTGCGAGGAGATGACAAACACCTACAAGGTATTCTCCACTCCGCTGGAACTGCTGAAAGTCGGCTCCGACATGAGCTGCATCTCCGGCATCACACATTCCGTATGGCACGGTTTCAACTACTCCCCCAAGGAAGCTCCTTTCCCCGGCTGGGTGCAGTACGGAAGCTACTATAACGAGAAGAACACCTGGTGGCCCTATTGGAAATTGCTGAACGACTACAGGGCCAGGTTGGGCGCCCTGGTGCGCAATGCCGACATGTATACCGACATCGCCATCCTCCCCGCCAACTATGACATGTGGACCGAGATGGGAGTCCAGACCGAGCCTTTCCCCGTCAAACTGAATGTTCCGTACACATCCATCGTATGGGAGGCCATACACAAGAACGGAGGCGGTGCTGACTACGTATCCGAGCGCATCCTGAAAGATGCCACAGTCGACGGCGGGAAGCTTTGCTACGGTCCGAAGAAATACAGTGTGCTGTTCCTGGTTTCGGTGAAAGGCACCACTCTGGAGGCAATGCAGAAGATTCGCGAGTTCGTCCTCGGCGGAGGCCGGGTGTTCTGCATAGGGAACGCTCCTTCCAAGTCGGTAGGATTCAGCGATTTCGAGAAGCGCGACGCCCAGATTGCGGAGATCGTTTCCGAGTTGGAAGCTTCCGGCAATTTCATCGTCCTGCCCGCTGCGGAAGGCGACCACTACCTGGAATGGTACACGGATGTGATGCAGAAGTACGACCTGCCCCACACCATAACCATCAGCAATCCAGACCGTTTCCTGCTGCAGGACCGTTTCGTGATGGATGACGGCAGCAATTTCTTCCTGTTCGTGAATGCCCACATGAGCGAGAGCCGCGCCACCGACATCACCTTCCCGGCATCGGTCACCAAAGGACGCAAGGCTTGGATCTACGACCCTGCTACCGGCAAGCGCCATTCGCTGAAGATTCCGGCCGACGGCAAGATTCATTTCGAATTCGGCCCTTCGGAGAGTTTCGTGTTCATGTTCAACAAACTCCCCGGGAACGCCCCCGAATACAAGCCTGTGCCTGTCCGCACGGATGGCGTTGAGCTAAAGAACTGGAAAGTGGTTCTCGAGAATCCGGAGGTCAAAGACGTTCCCGACACCACCATGGCAGATCTGAAGGACCTGAAGGATATCGAAGCCTACAAGAACTTCATGGGAACCGCCACCTACACAACCACGGTCAACGTGGCAGGAGAGCTTCCCAGGTATCTCAATCTCGGCAAAGTCGGCTACATAGCGGAAGTTACGGTCAACGGCAAGCCGGCCGGAATCCACTGGTACGGGAACAGCGTGCTTGATGTAAGCGGCCTGCTCGTCAAGGGTGACAACCTCATAGAGGTGAAGGTCACCACCCTGATGAGCAACTACATGCAGACTCTCAAGGACAATCGCAATGCGCAGCGTTTCGTGCTTCGTCGCAATACGCCCCTTCTTCCTGCCGGACTGATAGGACCTGTGACGTTGTACTAACGTCAGGATACAGTTTATTTCAGCAACTCTTCGCTGCGGGCGATGAAGTCGCTGAGGGCTTTGCCCTTGAGCAGGCCATTAGAGAGGAGAGCGAGGTCAACGACCTGACGCAGAAGCGGAGACTCCTTGTCCTTGCTTTCCCATATCTTGGCTATGAGCGGATTCTCCATGTTCACCTTGATGTTGAACGACTCGGGCATCTGGCCGTAGAAGTTCATACCTCCTCCGAGAGCGCTCATCTCGCGGTAGCGGCGCATGAACTCGTTGCGGGTGATCAGCACCGGCGCGGAATTCTCCCCGAGATTCTCGGGCTCAACATAATACTCGTTGCCTTCGGGCAGGGCGGACTTGAAGAGATCGTCGAGGGCTTTCTTGTCGTCCTCGCTCATCTCGGGTTTGACCTTGTCCTCCTTGGGGATGAGATTGCCAACGGAGTCGGAATCGACACGGGCGAAGCGTGCGTCCTTGAGTTTCTGCTCGAGCAGGTTGACGAAGTGGGCGTCCAGTTCGCAGTCCATCAGAAGCACATCGTATCCGAGATTCTTCGCCGCCTCGATCTGGACATATTGATCATCAAGGTTGGTGGCGTACAGATAGACCACCTTCTTGTCCTTGTCGGTCTGCTCGGTCTCGATTGCCTTGCGATAGTCCTCGAAGCTGAAGAACTTGCCGTCTGTATTCTTGAACAGGGCGAAGTTCATGGCACGCTCACAGAACTTCTCGTCGGAGAGCATGCCGTACTCAATGAAGAGTTTGAGGTTGTCCCACTTCTGCTCGAACTGCTCACGCTGCTCCTTGAATATCTCCTCCAGTCTGTCGGCGACCTTCTTGGTAATATAGGTGCTGATCTTCTTGACGTTGGCATCGCTCTGCAGAGAGCTCCTGGATACGTTCAGAGGGATGTCCGGGGAGTCGATCACACCGTGAAGCAAAGTAAGGAAATCCGGCACTATGTTGTCGACATGGTCCGTAACGAACATCTGGTTGCAGTAGAGTTGGATCTTGTTCTTGTCGATGGCCATGCGTTCCTTGATCTTGGGGAAGTAAAGAACGCCGGTGAGGTTGAACGGATAGTCCACGTTCAGATGGATCCAGAACATAGGTTCCTCATCGAAAGGATAAAGGGCCTTGTAGAAGTTCTTGTAGTCTTCTTCCTTGAGTTCGGAAGGAGCCTTGGTCCAGATAGGGTCGATGTTGTTGACAACATTGTCTTCCTCGGTTTCGACCTCCTTGCCGTCCTTCCATTCGGTTTTCTTGCCAAACACGACCGGAACCGGCATGAACTTGCAGTATTTGCCGAGCAACTGGGATATGCGTCCCTTTGCGGCGAACTCCTCGCTGTCCTTGTCGAGGTAGAGAGTGATTACGGTGCCGCGGTCGGTCTTTTTGCCTTCCTCCATATTGTACTCCGGAGAGCCGTCGCAAGACCATTTGACCGCCTTTGCGCCATCTTTCCAGGAGAGAGTGTCGATTTCGACCTTCTCGCTCACCATGAAAGCGGAATAGAATCCGAGGCCGAAGTGGCCGATAATGCTCTGGTCCTTGTACTTCTCGAGGAACTCGCCTGCGGATGAGAAGGCGATCTGGTTGATATACCTGTCGACTTCTTCGGCAGTCATGCCGATACCGTGGTCGACGACACGGAGAATCTTCTTCTTTTCGTCGAGTTCAATCTCGACCTTGAGGTCGCCGAGTTCACCCTTGAATTCTCCGTTGGAAGCCAGGGTCTTCAATTTCTGGGAAGCATCGACGGCATTCGCGACAAGTTCGCGGAGGAATATTTCATGATCCGAATATAGGAATTGTTTGATGACGGGAAAGATGTTTTCGGTGGTTACACCTATCTTGCCTTGCAGTTTTTCTTTTGCCATAACAAAAATCGTTTCAGTTTTTCTGCTGAAACGATTGTCAAATAGTATTCCAGTGACAATTTGTCAGGATTTTGATGCAAGACAGCGAAGGTCCTCGTCCGCCTTGATCTTGTCGATGATGGCGGCGACGATGCTGAACGTGCGGGAATCCCTTGTGTAAACTGCAGGGGTAATGAAATTCACCCTTCCCTGCCTCTTGAGCTTCTGCGCGACCGCCTTCTTCTTGGGGATGTCCGGATTATATACGGCGATGGGATTGCCTCCGAACATGCCGACTATCTTCATGCAAGGCACATCCGTCTCTCCGTCCCCGAAATAAATCATGTGCGAGAACGGGATGCGCTTCTTGTCGTCCGCCATGCTGGAGTTCACCATCTTGGAATCGTGCTGGCTGGTGATGCCCTTGCTTATCTTGAAAAGGAACTGGGTCTTTGCGGTATGGTCCACGGCGATGCCGGGCCATTCGGCCTCACCGTTCTCGCCATAGATGAAGGTTCCCGCATAAATGTGCTTGAATTCCGAAGCGATGGATGAGCCTTCTATGATTTCCTTGAGACCGGAAGAGTTGATGTAATGCTCCACTCTCACTCCCCTGCTCCTGCCGTACTCGTTCACCATGCCGAACCACTCTTTCACGCCGTCGAAGAGTTCGATGTGCTTGCCGAATTCCTTGAACTTGCTGCGCCTCAGCGGAATCCCCGCCTTGCGGGCTTCGTCGAACATCAGCTTCATGTACGCCAGCACGTTGCTCGCATCCTGGCCGACGGCGATGCCGTCGCTCATCTTCCAGAATTCTTCCTTGGTCTTGCCGACCGCCTGGATGAATCCGAACTCCTGCATGTTGCCGGGAGAAAGCGTTCCGTCAAAGTCGTAAATCAGTGCAACAATAGGTCGTTTTGCCATAGTTTTTTACCCCACATTTTTGAATTTCGCCACAAAAGTAATCAATTTTCACCACATACGCTCCCGATTTCTTGCACCGTGCACTAATAGGGTATATTTTTGCCGTAAAAAAGAAACTTAAGTTCAAGAAAATATGTACAAAAGACCTGCGGCTCCCAGAGCCGAACATTACCTTGGCAAACTGCAGAAAACCATGGCCACCTACTGGAAAGGCCTTGCAGTCTGCGACTATCACGGCCAGCAGTATACCTTCGGCGAACTCGCCCGCAAGATGGAACGTATCCATATCGCATTCGAGTCCGTCGGCATCAAGAAAGGCGACAAGATTACTCTCTGCGGAAAGAACTCCGCAAACTGGGCGGTCTCCTTCCTGGCCATCTCTTCCTACGAAACAGTAGTGGTTCCCCTGCTTGCGGACTTCCTGCCCGAAGCCGTCGAGCGCCTCACCGACCATTCCGACAGCATTGTCCTCTTCACGGACCCCGAAATGTTCGAGAAGCTGGATGTAAGCAAGATGCCCAAGCTCCGCTATGTAATCAGCCTTACCGACTTCATGCCTCTCTGGGGCAAGGACGAAGCCCTGATGACTGCCTATACCAGCCTGGACGAGAAATTCAATGCAAAGTTCCCGGACGGATTCAATGCATCCAAGTTGAACTATCCTACGAATAACGACAAGGACCTCAACGTTATCAACTATACTTCCGGCTCCACCG
>ONFK01000106.1 GCA_900317065.1 uncultured Bacteroidales bacterium | reverse complement strand
GGGATATCCCCTTTCACTTTCATCGATATCACTGCAAAATCCTTGTTCAGGGGCAGGCCGGTCTCTCCCTCCTCTCCGGAAATGAACACGCTCCCGTGGCCGGCATAGATGCTGTCGCAGCAGAAACCCATGGGGATAGTCAGTACGGATCCGTTCCTTTCCATCCCTTTCACTCCGCAGAACACATCCACATAAACCTGCTCTCCCCTCGGGACCTCCAGCACCAGGTCTCCCCTCCTTGCGAAGCGCATGAAGTCCTGTTTTCCGTACTCAAAACTGCTCTTTGCATCCGTGGCTACATTGCAGGTGAGTTCTCCCCGGCATCCGTCGGCCACATAGCCGTCGGAATACACCACGCACCATGCCGGACAGAACGCCCTGTCTTCCTTGACCGAACATGCGGCGGCAAGAATCATCGCAGCGAGCAATTCCCAGCTTCTCATATCACATATTTTCCCGTTTCCGTCTCAAGAGGAACCACTGTCCAGGGATTGGCCTCCACAGTAAACGTGCAGGAAGCTGTTTCGGTCTTCTTCTCGGGATCCGACGAGCCGGGACGAGTGATCACCAGTTCTCCGATATCGTAGGTCGTATTGCTGTCGAGCGCACCGAGTGGAATCACATAATAGACAGGCTTGGCGTTCAGCAGGGCCTTGACGACCAGCTTGGTATTGCGGACAGTGAAGGGTTTTTCGTCGCTGTCGGTGTCCACGGGATTCGGCATTGCATACATGCTGTAGGCTGCATCGCCCATGTCTTTGGAGGCGCCGTCCGAAAGATCCGTCCCTACCGTTCGGCGCATCCAGAGGTCGTATGCCGCATCGGGCACGCCGAGTATGTTGAAGAAGTCGTCTGCAGAGGGAGTGCGGTCCATACTGTAGTTTTCCCTGCCGACCGCATTGGAAAGATAAATCTCTTCGATTCTGAAGTCCTGGGCCCCCAGAGCGGATGATTCGAAATCGCGGGTAATCTTGAGCAGACGCACCCTCGACACGATACGGTCCACTTTTACAGTGATGGCATTCAGTCCGGGGACAAGGGCATTCGCCGTCGCCGCGCTGCGGTTCACGCTTCCAATCATGGTGAAGTCTCCGGGTGCGGAGGATGCGGTTTTCTGCGAAGTGATTTCGGTCACTTTTGTCAGCAGGCCAGTCCGGGTGGATATTCCTTCCAGCTCGGAGACAGGCTGTGCGCTGTTGACCACGGCATAGACGGTGCGGTCGCCCGTCGTCGCAGTCAGGGTGTATGGAGCAGAGTCGAAGTGGGCATATGCGTCCAGCTGGCCGTCGTACTCCCCTCCCTTGAAGAACACGAAGATATCGACAGTCCGGATCGCATTCTCCACTCCGGTTCCGTCCACGGTCGCCTTGGTGGCAGTGTTTCCCGCCAGCGCAAGTCTGATTTCCGCCGGTGCGGACGGCACGGCTTCCGGCACTTGGGTTTCGACATTTTTGTTGCAGGCTGCGAGAGCCGCTGCGGCAGCCATGCAGGCCGCCATTTCCAGATACTTTTTCATTGATCGTAAAGATTTAAGTTGTAATTGTTTATGAGTATGGCTATCTCCGGGTCCAAACTCCCCCGGAATACATAATTTCGGTCTGCGTTGCAGGCGTTCAGGAAATGCCGGACGGCATTTCTGTCGTCCCCGAAACGGGAGTACAGCAAGGCCATCATATACTCCACCTGCGGCGTCCTGTCCAGTTTGAGCAGAATATCCATGGCATTGTGATTCCTGCCGAGCGACACGAAGGCGATGGCCGTATTGTAGTCGCGGTACGGAAGGAGCAACTCCAGTGCGCGCTCGTAATCCCTGTCCTTGAGAGCCTGCACTCCCGCCCGGTACACCGTGTCCGGAATGGTAGTATGGACCGTGTCCTTCACCATCCCCTTGCGGTGCAGGTGGAAGTCGAAACGCACCATGCGCAGGCGCGGATAGATGTTGTTTCGGAGGTGGGCGTAGCTGTCCAGCTGCCGCAGGGACGCCTCTCTCAGGTCGAAGTCGGATATCTCCATTTTCTTCCGGATAGTTTCGAGCTCTGCCGGCGGAATCAGGGTATCGGACTCCACCAGGGTTCCGAACAGGCGCCAGTTCTCGCCGCCCCCGTGCGAGACGAAGTCGACACTGGGGATGTCGCCCGCTATGCAGAGGCTGTCGATCAGGAAGGAGGTGTAGCCTGAGAAGAAGGCCGAAGCGGCCCCGGCCCGGCGCAAGGCCAGCTCGCGGTTGGCGGCCGCAGTGCCCTCCGGGGAGGCGAAGGCGGTGATCACCACTGAATCAAGGTCGAATTTGTCGTCTTCCAGGATATCCAGGATATTGCGTTTGATGCGTCCCATCTCCAGGGCGTTGTCGCCCAGGTTCTCGCGTATGTCCGTCTTTCCGGCATCGAACTCTATGTAGCAGGACGTGTTAGCCTCCACCCGCCGCGAAATCACCTTGGTCAGGAAGCGTTCGCGGTCTTCGGCAAAGGAAGACAGGGAACTGATGTAGAAAGTGAGCATTCCCGGACTGGGAAGCGCGCACATCTGCCGGTCTTCCTCGAAAACTCCGCCTTCCAGTTCTATCTCCACCTTCCTCAGGCCCGGCCTGGTATCGATCGTCTGCACATAGGCGTAGGTGATGTCGCCGCTTTCGGCCACCACGACGGTGTCCAGACGGAGAGCCTCCGTACGTATGGGAGCCTTGACATAGCGCCGGAACATCTTGTCCTTCCGGCCGGCCCGCCTTGCGTTCATGCGCTTGCGGAAGTGGTCGGTATAGTGCTCGACCGCTTCTTCGCCGGTCACGCCGAAAGCTGAGCTCCACTGCTCGTCGCTGACCCTTGAACTGTCGGTGCGGAAGGCGTACAGGTCCGGGAGATTTCTTCGCAGGAAGAGCTCCAGCTCGTGCTTGCGTATGAAAAGGGTGGAATCCGTGACTATGCCTTCGATGAAACGTGCATATCTCTCGTAGCCCTTCAGCTGCGCCGCCCTGTAGCGGCTTCCGGTTATGAATACAGGATCCAGCTGGACAGTCTCGCCCATTATATGCATGAGCGGCGAAAGCCTCAGCTGCCAGCGGCTGTCGGTCAGGTCCGCGGGGATGTTTATATCGAACCTCAGGTCGACCTTTCCCAACCTTTCCGCGACATTCCTGAACGACGCCACCACCACCGAAGGGACTATCACGTCGCTCGCGACCATGTCTCCGTTCTCGTCACGCACCGCCTTCATTATTATAAGGTCTCTCCCCTCCGCATCCTTTATCATCATGGTATCGCTCACCAGACGCTCCACAGGCACATCGGGAGTATGCACTTCATCTGCCAGGGCCAGACCCGGGACATATGCCCCGGACCTGACCGACTCCATCTTGCGCATCGGTGCACAGGCACACAGGCAGGCGCAAACAAGGATGGGCAGATTACATTTGGCAAGGGAAATCATCTTCGTCGTCCAGAATGGTCAGTCTGTTTGCAAGGATGTCCGTGGAATTGTGTTCCAGGCCGTCCGTTCCCGTGAACTTGTTGTAACGCACGCGTCCGGTCACCCACACACGGTCTCCTTTCTGCAACTTTTCCAGGCCTGTAACCCGTTTCCCTTCCCACGCGTTCACATTGTGCCACTGCGTGTCGATCACGGCTGCACCGTTGCGGTCGGTGTAAGCCGCGCTGGTGGCCACCGTGATGCGCGCCACCTTCTTTCCTGCGACCTCCTGGAGTTTTACAGAGCCTACGAGGCCGCGCAATTCGATTTTGTTGATCTGTTCCATAATCTTTGGTTTTTTGTCCGATGCAAAGGAATATCATTGCACGGGCTGCACCAAGGATTCTTCGGAAACATTCCGCGGCAGGCCATTTTTCTTTTGACGATTGTGTATTTTTACAAGACCATAAAAAAAATCTTATGGTTTGCCTAAACTTAAATTTTTATATGTTTGCCGATATAATTTGGAAGTTCGGAAAAAGCCGCTCACCTTAGCCGGAAAAAATGCAGCTATGGAGAAGAACGAAGAAAGATTATGCATGAACTGCGGCAGGACGCTGAGCGGCCGCCCGGACAAACTGTTCTGCTCGACACGGTGCAAGAACGAATGGCACAACCGGATAAGCGGCGAAGAAAAACGCCGCCGCGAGCGCGTTTTCAGCATTCTGTGCAAGAACTACAGGGTGCTGGAGATGATGATTGAGCTGGAAGAGCACAATCCGGTGATATCCTCGCTGGAAAACGCCGGATTCCGCCCGGAATACATTACCGGATTCCGGCATCTGAGGGGGCGGGACGAATACCGCTGCTTCGACATCACCTACAATAAAACAGAAGCCCGCCTTTACAATATAAGGCGGGCTCCGGAACCGGTCTGACCGACTGACGTCAGACAGCGGGCACATCCGTGGTTATGACATCCTTTACGAAAGCATCGTAATCTTCTTCGGAAATCATGCTGCAGGTGCCGTTGATCTGCGCACCCATCTCCACCTGGAGGCGGCGTACATGGATGTTTCCGTTGACGGCGGCGGTGCCTTTGAGAGAGAAGGTATCCTTTACATAGATATCGCCTTCAATCTTGCCCCAGAAATCTACGTTGTTGCAAGCGAGCGTGCCGGTGATGACAGCCTCCTCTCCGACGACCACCCGGCCCTGAGAGTAGACCTTGCCCTGCACGGCTCCGTCTACGCGGATGTCGGCCAGGGAGGAAATCTCTCCCTTGATGACCGTCCCCGATGAAATGTGGCTGACGTTGTTTGCATCGACCACCGGAGTGGCCGGTTTGTTGTTGATTGTCATATCTTATTGTTTATTGATTATCTATACAAGCCCCTTTCCGTGGCAGTTCTTGTACTTCTTGCCGCTGCCGCAGGGGCAGGGATCGTTGCGTCCTATCTTCTTGTCGACGTGCACTGGTGCGTTGGGCTTCTGGTCACCGTTGGTGGTGAGATCCTGACGGCCGGCCTGCAGGGTGGACATATCCTGCCTCGGGCGCATTGCAGGGCGGTTGCCCGCCTCGGATGCGTCGCGCAGGGGCACGAAAGCGCGGAGCAGGAAGCTCAGCACGTCCTGGTTGAGCGATTCGAGCATCTGGGCGAAGAGGTTGTAGCTCTCGAGCTTGTACACCACGATAGGATCCTTCTGCTCGTAAGAAGCGTTCTGAACGCTCTGCTTGAGGTCGTCCATGTCGCGAAGGTGCTGTTTCCAGTGCTCGTCGATCTGATAGAGGATGATATTCTTGCTGAGCGTCTTGCCAACCTCGCGGCCCTCGCTGTTGTAGGCCTTTTCGAGATTCACGCTCACGGTCATGGTCTTGCGGCCGTCGGAAATAGGGATGGCGATGTTCTGATACATGCTGCCCTGCTTCTCGTAGACGGTCTTGATGATGGGAGAAAGTTTCTCCACCAGGACGTCCATACGGCGTGCGTAGACCTCCTGCATATGCTTGATGAGGGCGTTTACCAGCTCATCTTCCTTGGCGTGGGAGTAAAACTCCGCGTCGAATCCGGAATCTATCGACAGCTTGGCCATGAGCGTCTCCTGGAAAGCGTCGAAGTCCATTCCCTTGCACTGGTCTATGAGCAGGGATGCGGTGTCTATCATCATGTTGCTGAGGTCGATCTCCACCTTCTCGCCGCTGATGGCGTTGCGCCTGCGGGAGTAGATGGCCTCGCGCTGGTAGTTCATCACGTCGTCGTATTCGAGCAGGCGCTTGCGGATGCCGAAGTTGTTCTCCTCGACCTTTTTCTGCGCGCGCTCGATGGTGGACGAGAGCATGGAGCTCTCGAGGGCTTCGTCGTCCTTCATGCCTAGGCGGTCCACCACGCCGGCGATACGCTCGGATCCGAACAGGCGCATGAGCTTGTCTTCCAGCGAGATGTAGAACACGGAGGAACCCGGGTCGCCCTGACGTCCGCTTCGTCCGCGCAGCTGCCTGTCGACGCGGCGGCTGTCGTGACGCTCAGTGCCTATGATGGCAAGTCCGCCCGCCGCCTTCACTTCCGGTGAAAGCTTGATATCGGTACCACGGCCCGCCATGTTGGTGGCGATGGTCACGGTGCTGCTCTGTCCGGCCTGTGCGACAATTTCAGCCTCACGGGCGTTCTCCTTGGCATTCAGCACGTTGTGGCGGATTCCGCGCATCTTGAGCATGCG
>ONFK01000113.1 GCA_900317065.1 uncultured Bacteroidales bacterium | reverse complement strand
AACAAATTATAATCATTTCATAGATTATCCTTGGCGTGGAATAAAATAAGGGCGGTCACGGTCAGCAGTCAGTTGCTCCGCTCGCTGCGCTTGCTACACAACTGCCAGCTCACCGTGCTGGTTTATGCCCCTCAGGCTCCCCACAGTGGAGAGCATATTCGTCCGAGGAAATCTCCTGCCGGCGTAACTTCCAATAAAAAGTTATCCATTCTTGATAAGTGTTTATTTGGACTAGCCCACATTGCAGCGAATAGAGTGCTAACCTCCTGATTTTGAGGGTGGGTGTTTTTCGGGTGGTCGTTCCCGGAGCCACACGGATTTTATCGAGCAGACCGGATGCGGGGTTATGTCAAGGGCTTCTTGGATTTCGGCGAGTTTCGCTTCCGGGGTTGTGCTGCGCCGCACTTTGAGGAGACGGCCGTTATCCTGTTCGGCGACCATCGTGACACGCTGCTGTGTGCTCATGATGCGTAGCAGTTCATCCCAGCGGACGTTGATGCCCTTCTTTTTCAGCATATACTTGGTCGTGGACACCACCCAGTAGGCCAGCACCGCCAGGTTCAGGTGTGCCTTCGAGGCCTCGTCTGTCTTGTGGTATACCGGGCGGATGTCCAGGTCTGACTTCAGGGTCTTGAAGGTCTCCTCTACGGTTCTGATAACGTTGTAATAGGTCCAGATGTTCTCCTCTTCCTTCTCGTCCAGCGAGGTCTGGAGCAGGTATTTGCCGTGCATCATGCGGGTGGCCTCATCCACCTCCGCGTTTCTGGACCAGGTCATCCCGGTCGCAATGTCTTTGTCATTGTAGGTAAAGTCAATGTCGTACAGGCGGCGCATGCCCACGAACTTGGCGTCCAGTCGGCCCAGACGGTTCTGAACCTTGTCCCGCTTCTTCGTGCCGCGGCCCTCGATGCCGGCTTTGATCTTTTCAAGGCCCAGCTCGTATCGGCTCACATACAAGTTGTACATGCTGCGTTCCTTGGCTATGCGTGCGTCGCTGTCCACCAGAAGGACCGTGTCCGTAACTCCTTCCACTTTGGCCATCTGGAGGCGGATCTCCTGTCTCTTGTTGTCAGTTATCGTGCGTACAGGGCCTTCCGCAGTGTATTTCACTCCGGAAGACCGCATGACGGTGATGTAATCATATCCGTGGTCCTTGAGCCACTGGAGGTTGGCGGCACTGCTGAAGCCCGCGTCCATCACCACCAGATGCTTGCAGGTGTCCAGATTCTCTTCCAGGCTGCCTATGACTTCCTCCAATGTGGTCACGTCCTGCCGGTTGCCTTCGAAGATTTCCGTCCTCACGAGCAGGCCCTCCGTGTTCACCACCGCGGCAAGGACGACAATCTTACAGTCATCACGCTTCTCCTTGCTATGGCCGCGCTTGCAGATCTTGGAGTCCTCCATCTTCCCCTCGAAGTAGGTGTTCGTCAGGTCGAACAGGAGGATGCGGTCCTCGATGTCGAACATCGTGCAGACACGTTTGTGAAGATAGTCCTCCATCTCGCGGTGAACCTTGTACAGGTCGTGCGAACTCTTGTAGAGGGTATCCTTGGTTATCTTGTCGGGATTCAGTCCGAACATTTCGCAAACGGCCGAGTTCTCACGGATGTACTTGGCCGTCTTGAACTCCGAGTACGGATACACGGCACGGGCGATGACCTGCATCAGGGCGATGTCAATCTTCTCCTTGCTCCACCCCAGACCCTTCAGGAACGATTGTATGCCAAGACGTTGCAGCGTGGTGTGACAGACGTGTTCGGCCCCGACTGCACGGGCCATTTCAGGATGCAGGCTCTTCAGTTTGATGCTCACCTTGATTTCCCTGGCCTCCTCGGCCTTGCGGCGGGCCTCTTCGGCCAGCTTGTCCGCACGCTCCTGCGCTTCCCTCTTCTCGTCAAGCCACTTGCCGTAGAACCCGAGTGCCGCTTCATACAGGCGAGGATTGTCGCACAACTTGCCGGTCCCCTCGTTTATCATCGATGTCAGCAGGTCGGCAAGTTCCTTGCGGTCCGCTTCGGTCGGGAAGTCAGGCAGTTCTCCCAGCCCGAGAACCGTCCGCTGCTTGATCTTACCGTCAGCCTCGCGATATGACTCGCACAGGCGGTAATACGTGTAGGGAACCATGATACTCTGGTCTCCATCCGGGTTTCTCCACTTCTTTGACGGCTTGATGAACATACCCCGCAAAGATCGTCATTTTCAAGCACTTGCACAAATAAAAATGGGAGCCACACAAAAGGGCTTTTTGGCTCAAAAACGAGGCGTTTGGGTGGGACTACCTGCCCCTGAGGGCCTTCTATGGCCGGTTCGGGGTGACGAAAAATTTTTCAGCAGGGGTCCTGGCTGCAATGTGGGCTAAAAGTGAACGGGAGGGGCCCGCCGCGCAGCGGTGGGAGGGATAGCACCGAAGGTGCGTACCGGTCCGAAGTCCCCTGCCCGCAGGCGGAACTCGGCTTATGTATTACAATAGTCAGAAAAAATCAAAAAGCCACAAATCGCCCCTACAGCGGTCTGTGGCCTGTTATTATCGGCAAATCAGTAAATCCGTGGAAAGCCAGTTCATGAAAGACCGAAAAGGGATCACAGACACCCTACGCAGGGGCGAGTCAAGGCTTTATGCCGATTCCCACAAAGCCTGCGCCACCATCTACGACGAAGACTACGACTACACAGTCGAAGATTCCCTGGAAGTAAAGGTTTTGTAACGGTTCCGGGGATTAAGTCATCTTTTCCACAAGGCCTTCCGGAGTAATGATCAGGGGGCCTTCTCCATTCTTCCTTGCAAGGAGATGCCTGTCTGATGTAACGAACACGTCCAGGTCTTCAAAATTTGCCTGGAACCACTGCGTGTCGTCTTCAAAATCGCCCGAAGGATTTTTCAGGGCTTTTTCCACGGAAAAGGCGTGTATGTAGATTATGTTCACGAATGACATAATGTTCAGCATCAGCAGGGGGAACTCCATGTATCTGCTGCCGGGACTTCTCCTGCAGATGAACTCTGCATCAATTATGCTCTGTGTAGTTATGAACGCCTCAAACAAGCCTTTCCTGGCTGCATGAAAAAGTTCTAGCGAAGCCTTGAAAGAGGGACGCGAATTGCCTACTAAAACATCTACAAGGATGTTGGTGTCGAAGAAAACTCGTTTTTTAATCTCTACCATATTTTTCCCAGAGATAAGATAGTTTTGGATCAGCATCCAGAAGTTCCTTTGTTGGCTCAGCTATGACGCCTCCCAGCGCCAGTATTTCGTCGGAAACCTTGAAATCCGGCGGGAACTTGGGGAATTCCGGGCCTATGGCCTTTTCCAGGGTGTGTTCGATGAAACTGTTCACGGAGCGGTTTTCCCTGCGTGCTGCCCGCTTTACCCGCCCCATCAGTTCCGGACTCAGTCGGAGAATTGTCTGCACTCTTTCCATGATATCATTTTTTTGCAATTATAGCAAAAAGATATCAGAAAAGCAAATGTGATAACACGAGGAATCGTCAAAGCATTTCGCCAAAGGAGGCGAGGTCCTTCACCACCAGGTCGCCAGGCAGGCAGGCCTCGCGGGCAAGCTCAGTGGTGGTTTCGCCGCTCAGCACCAGCACCGGAAGGGCGCCAGCGCGGCGGCCCATCTCAATGTCGGTGTACACTCGATCCCCTATCATGGCAACCTCATCTTTCTGTAGCCCCAGGCGCTCTTCAAGCTCGAAAAGCATCGTGGGATCGGGCTTTCCGAGCACCACGTCGGCCTTGCGTCCCGTGGCGTGCTCTATACACTTTTGGATGCTTCCGCAGTCCACCAGGACGGTTTCTTCT
This sequence comes from uncultured Bacteroidales bacterium, assembly GCA_900317065.1. Taxonomy (GTDB): domain Bacteria; phylum Bacteroidota; class Bacteroidia; order Bacteroidales; family UBA932; genus Cryptobacteroides. The sequence goes on along the minus strand of ONFK01000113.1, from coordinate 2,073 downwards.
TCCGTGGGACATACCCTGTCGGGGTTTGTGGCGATGTATGGCACGCCCTTCGAAGCCCACCAGGCCGCCTTGCATAGGCGGGGGTACACGAGGGTAGTGTCGAAGGAGACCACCAAAACGTCGGGCGCTGCGGCATCTTTCTCATCCACAAGGGAATACCCCTTTGAGACGAAGAGTTCCTGCAGGCTCCTGGTACCTAGGACGTAGATGCGCTGTGCGGAAGGGAAATGCCGTCCTATGTACTCCACAACCGTGCGCGACGTGGTCAGCATCTGCTCCTCCGTGCAGGGGATTCCCATGGCCGTCAGTTTGGCAATATAGTCCTTGGGGGATTTCGTGGGATTGTTGGTAAGGAACGAGTAGCCTATTCCCTTTCGGCGGAGAAGTTCCAGGAAATCAAGGGTATAGGGAAAAATGTGGGAGCCCAGGTAGATGGTCCCGTCCATATCCATTACTACGTGGCGGATTCTGCGGGATAAGGCTGAGTGCCTATTCGTGCACATATCCGTCGTCCTTTATATTCCAGAGCGTTGCAATCAGAAGGCCGCCTCCTACGGCGATGCAGGCCATGATGAGGAAGAGGTTACCCCAGAATGCGTCGCCGAACTTGTCGGAAAGGAATCCCACTCCCACGCCGGTGAAGATGGTACTCAGATAGCTGAAGAGGCCTAGGAATCCTGCCGCAGCCGATGCCGCCTTCTTGGTGGCGTTATTGCCTGTTATCACGGCGAAGAGGGCCTGTGGGCCGTAAAGGAAGAAGCCTGCGAGCGCCAGCAGCACCAGCATCACAACCGGGGACGTGCCGTCTGGCAGGAAGTGTATTGCAAGAAGACAAACACCGGTAAGTATCATTTCAATCACGCACATCCTCTGGCCCTTGCTCTTGAAGATATGATCGGTAATCCATCCGGCCGAGAGCATGCCGAGGCAGCCCGCGATCTCAAAGATGCCGATAGTCCAGCCCGCAAGCTGGGGCGAGAGCTGCTGCTCTCCCTGCTGGAGGAACTTGGGACCCCAGTCCAGCACGGCAAAGCGCACTATGTAGAGCATCAGGGCCGTTGTGGACACTATCCACACCACCGGGTTCTTGAACACCTTCTGAAGGACGAACTTTCGGTAGCCTTCGGGGGTGTCGTTGCCGTCGAGTTCCGTCCTGGTATCCGGAAGTTCCGGCAGGCCAACCGAAGATGGAGTATCCCTCAATGTAAGGATAATGAACACCACTCCAGCCGCACCAATCGCCGCAGGAATCCAGAAACACCATTTCCAGCCCATTCCCGCCACGATGGCACCGCACACCACGGAAACAATGGCTGCACCGATGGAGTGCGACATATTCCAGATGCTGAACTTGGTTGCGAGCTCCTTCGGTGGCACCCAGTGTACCATAAGACGGTTGCAGGGACCGAATCCTGCCCCTTGAAAAACATTGTTCAGAATAAGCAGGACCGCCATTATGGTAACCATTCCGTTCACGAAGTCGGGCCCTTCGGCATGCCCGGTGATGAGGTGACTCAGGTCCGCACTCCAGCCGAAGATAAAATTAAGGGTATGTCGAGCGAAGAAAAAGCTAACTTCCAAGATTCAATGAAAGACTTTTTCGATAGAACCGAATATAGATATGAAATAGGTGACGGTACATATAGTAACCAATACATAAGGGAAGACGAAAATGGTGTAAAACATAGTGGCTTCGTCGAAAGCGATTTAACTGGCGCGAGAATAATCATCGCCTCAACTGTATTCGAAGAAGCGACTCTGGAATGGATGTCGAAAGAAGATTGCGGAAACGCCGAAGACAGAATTGTCGCTAAATATCCTGATGGATCTACTTCAATTATAATTATAGATGGCGGCACTGGCTCCGAAGGTACGGGCTCTCCGACACCCCACTCCCTGGCATAGATCTTCTCGCGCAGTGCGACCAGCTCCGGATAATGCGGATCGCTGTTTGCAGCGCCCTGCTGTGTACTGATCGGCCCGCCGGTTTCAGCCATGCGGATCAGAAGTGCCTTGAGCAGACAGTCCAGCATCTCGCTGCGCTTTGTGCCGGAGGAATGCTCCGTTGTCCTG
>ONFK01000009.1 GCA_900317065.1 uncultured Bacteroidales bacterium | reverse complement strand
CGCCTCGGCAATGCCGTGGATCCTTTCCAGGAACTCGACAAGTACGGCGCCGACGCTCTCCGCTGGTATATGCTTACGAATGCCCAGCCTTGGGACAACCTGCGTTTCGACGAGGCCGGTGTTGACGAGATCCGCCGCAAGTTCTTCGGCACTCTCTACAACACCTACTCTTTCTTCGCGCTTTATGCCAACGTCGACGGCTGGCAGCCTGGCGGACGGGCAATGCAGGTACCGGGCTCCCCTTGTGGGACACGGACCTGCCCTTTGCCCGTCGCGGAGGGATTGACCGAGATCGACCGATGGATCATCTCGCTGCAGAACAGCCTCATACGCGACGTGCGCGCCGCCTACGAAGACTACGACGTCACCCTGGCAGGCCGCCTCATCCAGACCTTCGTCTGCGACCACCTCTCCAACTGGTACGTCCGCCTGAACCGCAAACGCTTCTGGGGCGGCGGACTCACTCCCGACAAGCAGGCCGCATACGAAACCCTCTACAGCGTTCTCAAGACGGTCGCACTGCTGAGCGCCCCCATCGCGCCTTTCTACAGCGACGAGCTCTGGCGCGACCTCGTTCCCGAGTCGGAGTGCGTACACTTCGAGCGCATGCCCGAAGCCGATGAGAGCCTGATCGACAAAGACCTCGAAGAAAGGATGGAACTCGCGCAGAAGGCTACCTCCATGGTGTTGGCCCTGCGCCGCAAGGTGAACATCAAAGTGCGTCAGCCCCTTGCCAAGATGCTGATACCGGTGATTTCCGATTCTGTCCGCGCTCAGTTGGAGCAGGTGAAGAACCTGATTCTTACCGAGGTGAACGTGAAGGAGGCGGAGTTCCTCGCAGATACTACCGGAGTGATCACCAAGAAGATCAAGCCCAACTTCCGCGTGCTCGGCAAGAAGTACGGTGCGCAGATGAAAGAGATCGCGGCTGCATTCGCAAAACTCGACCAGCAGACTATTTCCGCGATACAGGCAGCCGGAGACTATACTCTCGACCTGGCTTCAGGTCCCGTGGCTCTGGTGCCGGAAGACTACGAGATCAGCTCGGAAGATATGCCGGGATGGCTCGTCGCAAGCGAGGGACAGCTCACCATCGCGCTCGACATCCAGCTCAGCGACGCCCTTCTGCGTGAAGGTACCGCCCGCGAGCTCATAAACCGTATCCAGAATCTGCGCAAGGACAACGGATTCGACGTCACCGACAAGGTCGACGTGCTGATCGTCGCAGACGGCGAAGATTATAAGGAAATCGAGGCGTCGCTCGCGGATTACAAGGATTACATTGCCTCCCAGACGCTCGCACTGTCGGTGGAACTTTCCGCCGAAGGCGAGGGGACTGAGGTTGAATGGAATGATGGAACAATTAAGATAAAAGTTAACCGTAAATAAAGTTAAGCTATGGCAGAACAGGTTAAAACACGTTATTCCGATGAGGAACTCGCCGAGTTCAAACAGATCATCGAAGGCATGCTGGAAAAAGCCAGGGCCGAGTACAACACTCTTCGCGGCGTCGTGATGCACGGCGGCAACAACGACATAGAGGATACTTCACCCTCTTTCCGCACAGTAGAGGATGACGGAGCCAACCAGCTTACCAAAGAGGAGGCCAGCCAGCTGGCTCAGCGCCAGTACAAGTTCATCAAGAATCTTGAGGCCGCCCTCGTGCGCATCGAAAACAAAACTTACGGCATTTGCCGTGTAACTGGCAAACTCATCCCCAAGGAGAGACTCCGTCTGGTGCCTCACGCAACCCTGACAGTCGAGGCCAAGGAGATGCTTGCCAAGCAAGGAAAGAACTAGTTTATGAAAATTTCCAGAGGCACCAGGCTGCTGGTGCTGGGTGTATTGTTGGTTGTTGTCGATCAGGTAATCAAATACCTGGTCAAGACCAACATGTCGCTCGGAGAACAGATACCTGTGATAGGGAACTGGTTCCGTCTGTGTTTCGTCGAGAACGAAGGCATGGCCTTCGGCATGAAATTCGGCGGCTCGGTGGGCAAGTTCCTGCTCTCACTCTTCCGCATCATCCTTTTCGGGAGTCCTGGTGGGACTTACCTTGATCACCGCAGGAGCATTGGGCAACATCGTCGACTGCCTGTTCTACGGCCTGATCTGGGACTACGCTCCCTTCATGTTCGGCAAGGTGGTGGACATGTTCTATTTCCCGCTGATACATAATGCCGCGGGAGAAGTGATATTCTTCAGTCCTGTTTTCAATTTCGCGGATTCCTGCGTGACGGTAGGAGCGTTCTATCTGCTGATCTTCCACTGGAAGTTCTTTGTGAAAGAATAGTGGTCGTTGATAATCAATGAATTAAATAAAACCGTCTGGTACATTTGCACCAGACGGTTTTATTTAAGTTCCTGATAATCAGGGGATGTTCTAGAAGAGGTATGCAACGCCGAAGTTGACACCGCTGGTCTTGATAACGGAACCGTCGCTGTCGTTGTTGCGGTTCAGCAGACCCTGGTTGTAACCAACGCTTACGCGGACCATGTCCATAACGTCAAGGGCAACGCCGCCTCCGATGAGGATATCGAACTTGTTGTAGTCCTTGTAGGTTTCGTAGACATCAAACTCATTGCTCGAGAGTGTGATACCTCCCCATGAAACGCCGCCCTTTGCTTTGCCGGAAATGCCATAGCTGAAAGTGGGGCCAAGGAAAGGAACGAGTTTGAAACCGTCTGCTACTTCAATAGCATAGTTGAACAATACGGGGACAGCAAGATAATTCTCTTTCTGGTAGTTCAGGTCGTCCTTTTTGTAGCTCAGCATTGCGAATTCAATACCGGGAGCGACGGCAAGACCGTTTACGAGTTCAATGTTGTAATTGACTCCGGCGTAGAGGCCACCTTCGTTTTCAAAAACGTTCGTGAAGTTTTTGGAGGTATAACCTACTCCAACACCAATCTGTGCATTTGCACTGAAAGCTGCTACAGCTGCGAGTGCAAGGGTGATGATGATTTTTTTCATTGTTTAATATAAACTAAGGTTTAAATATTTTCCGTTCTATTAGATGATTATTCTGCCGTTTCCGTTGCAATTGTTTCTGCTGCGGAAGATTCCGTTTCGGCGGATTCTGTTGTATTTTCGTCGACAGTTTCAACTGCGGCGGCTGCGGCGGCTTCTGCCTTGGCGGCCTTGCAGGCCTTGTATTTGGGCACTCCGAAGTAAACACCGGCTGCAAGCAGGAGGATGATGATGGTCCAGATGATGCACTTGCGAGTGCGCACCTTCTTCGCCTCCGCCGGATCCACGGCTTTGAGTTTGGGATATTTAGCTATGCTGGTGAGATCCTTGCCGAACTTGGGCTTCACGTATGCGGCGGCATTCACTGCCCAGCCGTTTGCATTGAGCACGGGACCGAGGTCGCGGCGGCGGAGCTTGCGCCAGGTGATGAATACGGAAGGCAGGGAGATGACGAGCATTATGGCGATGATGATGAGTGCCAACTTCCAGAGTTTGAGGGCCGCGATCCCTTTCACGAGGGAGACTACGAACTGCCCTATGAGTCCGAGAGCCATTCCAAGGGCGGCGAAGATGCCGGCGAACTTTGCGATGTCGAAGGAACTGGTCACGGCCGCCGCAGGATTGGAACCGGAAGTGGCCTTGTCGGCGGATGCGGTCAGGTTTGCCATGGACTTTCCTTCCTTCTCGGCAGCGCTCTTGTCGACCTTGTCGGAGATCCACTTAGCCACCTTCTTGTAAGGAGCCCAGAACGCCTGGCGTATGCTGATAGGATTGTCGACGATGCTTGTCACCACTGCGTCGTACTGAATGTTGTCGCGGTCGTAGAATATGGCATTCTTCCCGGGACGCAGTCCTGTAACGTCGCCGTCGGTAAGCACCGCTGCGATCGGGAAACTCTTGCCTGTCACCTTGTTGGTGCAGTTGCAGTAGAGAATGTACATTCCGCTGAGCGCGGAGATGTCGGCCTGCTTGCCGGGCTCGATCACCTTGACGCAGAGGTCGGTGCTGCGCTGGTCGATGTAGAGACGTCCGGCCTGGAAGATGGCCTTGTCTTTCTTGGAATAGAAATCTTCGAATACTACGTAATTCTTGAGGAATTTGTAGAAGTCGCGCACAAAGTGCAGAAGTTTGTCTACAGCCTCGATGCTCAGGGCCTCGGGCTCAAGGGCCTTGTCTTTCTCGACAAGTTCGAGCAGAGCGGCCTTGTTGTCTGCCTTGAGGGTGGCGTTCACCACATCTATTCCGAGAGATTCGACCTCGGCGCCTTTCTTCGCCGCCGTCCATGCGGTATAGGCATCGAACTTGGCGAGTACGCCGAGCCATTCATCTTCCGTGATGGCGTCTTTCTTGGGGAACTCCGCATCCAGCACAAGGGCCTTCAGGGTGGCGAAAGCGCCCTTCCAAGCGGGATTGATGCCGCCGTTCAGGGGGAGCTTGCCGTCTGCCGAAGGGCGGGCGAGGGGATAGGTGGCGATCTGGTCGGCCGCTGCCGCCAGGTCTCCGTCGCTGATGGATCCTACTTTATCTACCGAAACATCCACCACGCCGGCAACCGCATCGTTGAAGGAGATGAGTTTGCAGCGCATGAAGTAGTCCGCGATTTTCTCCTTGAGGGCGTCGCAAGCTGCGAGGGCGGCCTCGGTATTCTCTGCGAAGGGGCCTTTCTCTTCGGCCGCCTTCCAGGCGCTGTAGTCGGCCAGGGCGGTGTAGAAGGCCTCTATCTGGTCTGCGTTCACGCCGTCTGCACCACTGCGGTCCTTTGCGGAACCCACAGTGGCGATGATGTTCTTGATTGTTTCTTTGAGATTGTCATCATCTGCGCTGGCCTCGGTAATGATGCCGTCTCCGTTGAACTGGGTTTCTGCGAAGATCTTCTCGTTGTCGGAGGTCTCTGCAAGCGAGATGCTGTCTTTCTCGATCTTGAGGTTCGCCAGGATCTGGCGTGCGGATTTCTCCAGCTTCGCGCCTTCTTCGCTGTCGGTGTTGAAGTCGCTGAACTTGAGTTCTCCATGTTCTTTGAGAAGCAGGTCTGGGTCTTTGATGACTCCGGTAACCCACTTGGCCGCTGCGATCACTTCGTCGACATGGATGCGTCCGTCGCCGTCTGCGTCCAGGAGCTTGAGGGTCTTTTCGTCGAATTCAAGGCCGGTGGTAGGGCAGCTGAGCACTGTCCACTTCTTGCGGTCGAGTTTGTCGAGATTGGCAATGTCTGCGCCGCTTTCCAACTTCACCCGAACGGAGCCTCCCACGGAGGCGTACTTCCAGTTGTAGTTCTCTTTCATATTGATATTGGTTTGTTAGAATACGAGGACGGCGGCCACGGGGTAGTGGTCCGAGATGAATGGAACGTCTTTGTAAGTCTTTGTAATGGTTTCGAACGAAGGGGTGGCTTTGAATCCTGATTCGTAGATATAGTCTATGACCCTGATACCGTCGACGGTTCCGAATCCCTGATAAGTGTTGAGGCTGTCGGTCTTGGGCGCTATGTCGCGGACGGATTCCATTCTTCCTTCGAGAGATTTGAGGCAGGGATCGCCGAGATCGACGTTGAAGTCGCCGGTAAGAATCATCGGATATCCTTCAGGATTGATGTCGTCGATGCGGTCGACTATCAGGCTGAGCCCCTTTGCACGAGCCTCCTGGCCGATATGGTCGAGGTGGGTGTTGACGTAATAGTAGTATTTGCCGTAGCGTTTGTCCTTCAGCAGGGCCCAGGTCGCAGTGCGGAAGCAGGCGGCATCCCAGCCCTTTGAGGGTACTTCGGGGGTCTCTGAAAGCCAGAAATTGCCCCATTTGATCATTTCCTGTGTTTTGGTATTCCAGAAGATGGCCATGACTTCGCCCTTCTGGATGCCGTCGTCGCGGTGCACTCCCACGTGATCGTAGTCCGGGCAGGTTTCTTCTATATAGTCCAGTTGCATCTTCAACGCTTCCTGAAGACCGAAAATATCCGGCTTCTGGTCTTCAATCATCGCAGGAGTCGCTATCTTGCGCTTGTCCCAGTGGTGATCGCCGTCGGGAGCGGAACCGACGCGGATGTTGTAAGAAATGACCTTCAGAGCCTGTTCGCTTGTTTTGCAGGAGTTGAAGATAGGGAGCAGTAAGCAGATGCTGACAATTGTTAAGAGTATTTTTTTCATTTTTTAGGAATTAGTATTCACAAAAGTAAATAAAAATCTCTACATTTGCAATCCTGTTCGGGTTGGAGCCCGTGCAGGCACGCCCTGCGGCTTGGAACGCCGCATCGCGTTTACAATACTGGAGGAATGGCCGAGTGGTCGATGGCGGCAGTCTTGAAAACTGTTGTACGGCAACGTACCGGGGGTTCGAATCCCTCTTCCTCCGCTAAAAACCGTTTCTAGATACTCTGGAAGCGGTTTTTTGTATTTTATATCCCAAATAATATCCCAAAAACTATTTTGATGCTTGAATTACGGTCACTTGAATTCAGTTGGATTTTTCTATATATTTGCTTCCATGAAACGAACAATCATTTTTCTTGCTACATCAGTATTATTGTTGTCTTCTGCCTCTGTTTTGTATGCTGACAGGCCGAAAGGAGCAAATCTCACAGTGGGAACGTACAACATAAGATACCAGAATACGAAAGACAACATAGCAGGTAATGGATGGGAGGAGAGAATTCCCTGGATTATTTCTTTGGTGGAGTTTGTTGGACCTGACATCCTTGGGACACAGGAAGCCACCCCATCACAGCGTACAGATTTGATTGAAGGTCTGGCGGGTTATTCTTGTATAGGTGTCGGGCGGAACGATGGCGAAAACGGACCAAAATCAGGTGAACACTCTCTTGTATTCTATCGGACAGATCGTTTCAAATTGTTGGATCACGGGGATTTTTGGCTATCCGAAACCCCGGATGTCCCCTCAAAAGGATGGGATGCTGCTTTGCCCAGAATCTGCACCTGGGGATGCCTTCGCGATCGTGTCACTCACAAAAGAATCTGGATATTCAATCTACACAACGATCACCGTGGCGTCCAGGCACGTTTGGAAAGTTCTAAACTGGTGGTGAAAAAGGTTAAAGAGATGACCGTTCCCAAAGATGTTGTATTCATCACCGGAGATTACAACCTGGACCAAAACAGTGAAGTGTATAATATTTACGCAGAACATTTCCAGGATTCATATGAAACTGCATTGTATCGTTATGCTCCCAATGGGACATTTAATGCCTGGCAGACTGCTGCGCTTACGGAAAGCCGCATCGACCATATATTCGTCAACTTTGGAATAGAGATCCTCAATTACGGGGTGCTCACAGAGACATATCGTTCGCCCGTGGCGGATGAGGGAGGCCTTCAGCGATCGGCAAATTTTCCGTCCGAGATAGGATACCGAGAGACGGTGGCAAGGCTTCCTTCAGACCATTTTCCCGTCTTTATAAAGGTGAAGTTGTAGATTAGTTTCAGGGCTCTTTGCCTTGGAGGTGTATGTACTAATTATAACTAGTAGCCATGTTACACCTCTTATTAATCCTTTTACAGATACCCATCCAAGTCTGCGGCCTGAAGACCGAACACCTGAAAGAACCGATAGGGATTGATAACTCTAATCCACGTTTCTCCTGGCATCTGGAGGACAATCGTTCCGGAGCGAATCAAACAGCCTTCAGGATAATCGTATCAAACAATCCTGAGGATTTCAGCAGCCCCGTCTGGGATTCCGGCAGAATTGTATCCGATGCTCCGACAGTGACATATTCGGGCCTTCCGTTGCAGCCGATGACAAAGTATTGGTGGAAAGTGTGCTGCATGGATATGGATGGGTTGCCCCATGAGTCTAAGGTCAGCATATTCGAGACGGGCAAGATGGCACAATCCAATTGGCACGGATCATGGATATCGGATAATAATGACATTCACCATCAACCTGCTCCACGATTCAGAAAGGAGTTTATAGTTTGTGGTTCAATAGAATCAGCCCGGGCCTATATTGCCACAGCAGGACTATATACCTTATTGATAAATGGAAGGAAGGTGGGAGACCATGTCCTGGATCCTGCATTTACCCGTTTTGACCGTCGTGTCCTATATTCCACCTACGATATTACGCCATATATAAAGGACGGCGGAAACGCTGTAGGGGTGGAACTGGGTAACGGTTGGTATAATCATCAGGCGATAGCTACATGGGGATTTGACAAGGCTCCCTGGCGTTCACGTCCGACGTTCTGCATGGATATCCATATCGTTTATTCCGATGGAAGTGATGATTGGATATCCTCCGACTCCGGATGGGCCACTTCTTCGGAAGGGCCGGTAATTTATAACAATATTTACACTGGTGAGCATTATGATGCGCGTAGAGTACAGGATGGCTGGGCCGAAGCTGGTTACGATGAGGGAGATTGGGACAAGTCTATACTTCGCAGTTGCCCGGCGAGCATAGTGTCATCCCAACAGATGGTACCAATAACAGAGAATCCGGAAACAGAAGCCGTTAAAATAATACAATTAAGGCCCAATAGATGGGTGTATGACTTTGGGTACAACACGGCCGGGAACGTTCATCTTCGTATCAAGGGACCAAGGGGCACAGTCGTCACACTGAAATATGCAGAACGTTTAAGCGTAGAAAACAGGGCTGACCAATCCAATATAGACTATTATTATTTCGGGGACAGAAAGGTGGAACCATTCCAAACGGACAAGATTATCCTAAGTGGAGGGGAAGATTCCTTCTCCCCCTCGTATAGCTACAAGGGCTTCCGTTACGTCGAAGTGAATTCTTCTTCTCCTTTGGATATGGGAAAGGACAATCTTAAAGCGGTAAGCAGCCACAGCGCCGTGCCTGAAGCCGGAGTACTAACCAGTTCATCAAAACTGGTGAACGCCATCTGGGAGGCTGCAAGACGAACGTATTTATCCAACCTTCAGGGATATCCCACCGACTGCCCGCAAAGAGAAAAGAACGGATGGACTGGAGATGCGCACATTGCCGTGGAAACTGGCCTCTACAACTACGATGCGTTCACCATTTACGAAAAGTGGCTTGCAGACCATCGCGATGAACAGCAGCCGAACGGGGTCCTGCCGGACATCATCCCCACCTGTGGATGGGGTTATGCCAGCCCTTCTTCAAATGGGAACGGTTTGGACTGGACCAGCACTATCGCTCTGATTCCCTGGGAATTATACTTGTTCTATGGTGACGATAAACCCCTTCGGGACAATTATTCCAACATACGCCGGTATGTCGATTACGCACTGACTCTTACCAAGGACGGACTTTGCTCCTGGGGAAGAGGCGACTGGGTTCCGGTGACCACTCGGAGCAATAAAACGTTGGTATGTTCCTGTTTTCTGTACAAAGACCTGTGTATCCTTTCCCGGGCTGCCCGGATGTTCGGTTTTCAAGAAGACGAAATTAAGTACTCAGCCGTTGCCGAAGAAGTCAGGAATGCCATCAACGCGAAATACCTCGACCCTGCTTCCGGGATATATGCCGAGGGAATGCAGACAGACCAGAGCCTGCCGCTGGTATTCGGGCTGGTGCCGGATGAAGCGAAAGCAAAGGTGGTCGAGGCCCTGGTAAAGAAGGTTGAGGCCGACGATTACCACGTAAATGCCGGTGTTCACGGAGCCAAGGCAGTGCTCAACGCCTTGAGCGAAAACGGAAGGGGGGATATTGCATACAGGATAGCAAGTGCAGTCGATTATCCGTCCTGGGGATGGTGGCTTGTAAATGGCCGCACAACACTGATCGAGAACTGGCGCCTGGACGCCTCCCGCGACAATTCCGACAATCACATAATGTTCGGAGACGTGGCCGCGTGGTTCCATCGTAGCCTGGGAGGAATAAACCCGGATCCTGAACAGCCTGGATTCAAGCACATCATACTCCGTCCCGTATTCCCCAGAGGCCTGGACAGATTTGAGTGCAGCCATAATTCCCCTTATGGAGAGATAATCAGCAAGTGGGAGCGGAAGGGCCGGAAGATCAGGTACACTGCCGTAATCCCGTGCGGATGCTCCGCTACTCTGACCAAGCCGGACGGGGCTACAGTCGAACTCCCTTCCGGAACTTATAGTTTTTGACCTGCTTTTCTCCTGCAACGTATTCTCCGCTGACTGGGTTAAGCGGATAGAAGCCCAGCGCGGACCATATATACCAGGCACTCATCTGCCCGCAGTCGTCGTTGCCGCACAGGCCCCCGGGGGTGTTCAGGTAGCATTCGGCGAAAACCTTGCGTATCAACTCCGCAGCTTTCTCCTGCTGCCCCGCGAGAGTGTATAGATAAATCACGTGATGGCAGGGTTCGTTCCCGTGGGCATACTGCCCTATCAGGCCGGTCACGTCGGACGCCTCTCCCGTCATCTCCGGAGGGACGCTGACTCCGAACAGTGTATCCAGTTTAGCGGCGAAGGCCTCCTTTCCTCCAAGAAGGGCCATCAGGTCCTCAGGGTCCTGAAGCACGTGCCAAAGATAATGCCAGGCATTCCCTTCCGTGAAATCCCCTCCCTGATGGGAAGCGTGGGAGTAGCGGTATGGCTCGAACGGCTCCCTCCAATTACCGGAGGAGTCCTTTCCTCGGAAGAATCCTGTCTGCGGGTCGAAAAGGTTGCGGTAGTTGCGCGCCCGGGCATCAAAAAACTCCCGGTCTTCATCCTTTTCCAGAAACTCTGCAAGACGTGCGGCGCACCAGTCATCATAACAACTCTCCAATGTGCGGGAAGCGGACTCGACTTTCACAAGGTCGAAGGGATAATAGCCGTATTTATCGTATATCGCCCAGTCGGATTTCTGATGCGGGGTGGTGAGGGATGCTTTCACGGCCTCCCAGGCCTTTTCTGCATCGACACCCTTAAGCCCCTTCAGGCAGGCATCTACCACGGTTGGCACGGAGTGGTTGGCAATCATACAATAATTGTCTTTCCCGCAGAGGTCCCATACGGGGAGATGCCCCCGCTGACCGGCCTCGTCTATCATACTGTTTACTATGTCCGCCTCCAGGTCGGGGGTAAGCAGGGTCCGCAGGGGATCGGCCGCCCGGAAGGTGTCCCACTGGGAGAACGTAGAATAGCGAACGGGGGCGCCCAGGTCGGAAATGATGTTAGGCTGAAGATACAGATGGTACAGGGAAGTATAGAAGGCTGTCTTGATGCTGTCGGACGCATCGATGTCAATAAGTCCGAAAACTTTTCTCCAGCCCTTTTCGGCCGATTTCCGCACCTTGTTAAAATTCCATCCACGCACCTCTGCGAGATTTATATGTGCTCCTTCCGAAGATGTGTAGGAAATGGATACTTTCGCTTTGAGTCCTTCTTTTCCGGCGCCGAAATCAAGGACCACTGCCGGGCCCACATAGGTGGGGTCTATGCAGACGGTGTCCACCTGTTTCACCGGCTGGTCGAAGACTATTTCGTACCAGAGGTCGTAATCTACCCAGCTGCTGGCCGCTATATGGCCGCGCAGGGTATTGGCATCTGCGCTGCAACCCTCCCAACTCCTGATGGCACCCTTCATACTCGGGGTGCTGGTGCGGTCTCGCATTTGGATGTTTTGGAAATTGATGAACAGGTTTCTGGCGGAGCCTCCAAAGTCAAAATCATAGCAGGCAACACGTGGAGAACAGGTAATGCCGACGCGGGTGCCATTGTCCGGCAACGATACTCCATAAAAGCCGGGAGCTGCGGATTCATCCTTCTTTACGCTTGAATAACCTTCGCCGTGCGTATCTGAGAACGGCATCATCAGAATATTGCATAGCGATGGCACGCCGGTGCCGTTCAGGCGGTTCTGGGCAAACCCCAGAATCAGGGAATCCGAGTAATTATAGCCACTGCAGTACTTCCACAGGTAGTTCCCGGTCTGAGGGCCTGGTTGAACCATCCCGAGAGGGCAGGATGCTGCCGGAAAAGTGTGGCCGGTATAGTCGGTGCCGATGAACGGATCGGCGTATTTATAGTTATCCGTGCAGGATGTTGCCAGGGCGACCAGCAACAAAACGATAAGTTTATTATTCATACAACTGTTTGATATCTATCTTGTGGGCCTTGCCCTTTTTCCATTTTATTGACACCGTTTTCGATTCCCCGGGCATTAAGGAGAAATAATTGTCTGAATAGTCCACGGGCAGAATCTCATCCCCGTTCTTGTCTTTGATTATAACCCGCAGGAGTAGAGCGGGGGTTTCGGAATTGTTCTGGACGGTAAAATCGGCGGCATTCTTTCCAGTCCACTTAAACAGCCTCGACAATTTCACTTTTGGTAAATCCCGGATGGCTCTGAGATTGCTGGGTTCCGCTCCCAGAATATAGAAGTTCTCGGAAACTGGCTTGCCATCGGAGGCGGACAAAGCCAGCGCCAGGTAATAAACAGGCTCTCCTGCCGGAGGCTCTGCCACAAAACACTGGACTTTGGAATCAGCGGGAAGATCAATTGCTTCAGACTTCTCTGAAAGAAGGCCCCCGCGATACCCGTAAACCCTCATCTCTGCCTTGAGATCATCCGCTCCCCGTCCGTTGGCCACCGCCTCTACCATCTTGGAGGCGGCGTTGTACTGGATATGCACCGGTTCGCAGGCCTTCTTGCAGCCGAAATAGGCCCCGCCGGGCTGGAAATGATAGTCGTATGTGCACCATACCATAGAAGGCCAGCAGGAATGGGACATCCAGAGAAGCATCCCCATACGGCCCGCCGAGTTGGCGGATTCGAACATCGCCCGGTAACCCTCGTAATTCAGCCATTGGGCCAGGGCGCAGAACTCTTCGGCGGATTTGCACGGCCCGAAAGCTTCTTCCAAAATGGAGTTATATGTGACTGCCTTCTGGGCACCGTCGGTGGTAAAATCGTGCTTGCCCCACATTTCACCCTGAGGCCAGAGGGCATCTTCCGGCATCATCTTCCGGAGACTCTCGACAACCGGTACATTGGGCATACCGCGCTCCGAATGGAACTTCCCGCTCTGGTGGGTGAAATAATACTCGGGGCTCTCCGCACGGTAAGGCCCTCTGCCGCTCACCGGACCGTCCGCGGAACTGGATATGTAGGGGATGTCCGGATGCAGTCCGGCCACGACCTCGTCCCGAAGGGGAGTATCGAGGGACTCGGGCGGATAGCCTTCGTTCCTTCCGCAATATAGAACTATGGAGGGATGGCGGCGTATCCTCGACACCCAGTCGCGGGCATTTGCAAGGAACATCGTTTCGTCGTCAGGATCCGGTCCGTCGGACGGATTGGCCAGCCAGAAATCCTGCCAGACCATTATGCCGTGGCGGTCGCAGGCATCGTAGAAAGCCTTGTGCGGAGTCTGTCCGACCCAGTTGCGGATCATATTGAAATTCTCCAGTCGGTGATAGCCGACAGCGATGTCGTACTGTTCCGGGCTGTAGTCCAGGTTCTGCTGGGGGAATCCCCAGTTTCCGCCCATAGGGTTCACCCGTATTCCATTAACGTACAGGTTAAGCGCACCGGCGCGGTCTTCGCGCCGGACTTCGCGGATTCCTGCCTTGAAATGGAGAGAGTCGGATATCTGCCCACCTACCCGGACAACGAAGCCGGCGTCATACAGAAAAGGCTCTCCGTAGCCGTTCGGCCACCAGAGATTCATCTTCCTGTCTTTAAGCTGGGGGAAGTCGACGGGGGAGAAGGAGACCACTCCTGCCCCTGAAACTTCTTTCGAGAACCGTATGTCTCCTATCCATCCTTCCACTTCCGCTTTGTCGGCATCGCTGTCGAGGATCACTGAAGCGGTCATACTGGCGAGGCCCTCGGCAGCGATGCTAGAAACGACCAGGGGATCCGAAAGGCCTGCAGGCCCCTTTTCAATGATTCGCACGTCATCCCATATACCGCAGTTGCGGCCTCGGACGCTGGTCATCCAGTCCCATCCTATACTGGCATGGAAAGTGGGGTTGTCCGCCCCTAGAATGCCTCCGTTGTAGCCGGTCCACCTGGCGGTCTTTTCCTTAACTGCACCCGGATGGGCGTTATGTATAATCTTTATTTCCAGGACGTTGCGTCCTTTTATCAAGATGTCCGTAATGTCGAAGCGTCCGCGCATGAAAGCCCCCTCAATGCGTCCGAGATACTTTCCGTTCAGGCGCACGTCCGCCTTCCAGTTGATTCCGCCCAAATCCAGAATGCTCCGTTTGCCTTCTCTGGTTCCGGCCGAATCGAATTCCTTGCGGTAAGTAAAATCCGAATTGAAGAAAGATTCGGATATCTGCTCCCAGTTGTCTCCGAAATCCGGATCCGGCACAGCTCCTGCCTTGATATAGCTTGTGAGGATGGTGCCGGGAACGGTGGCGGGAAGCCAGATGTCCGTGCCCTCGCGACGCACCTGCCATCCTTCCGTACTTGATTGGCCCTTTGCAGGCCCATAGACTTCCAGCTCACTAAGGCAATAAGGCAAATTGTCGGCCGTGCCGCCGGACATGCTGATGCGCACGAACCTGCCCCTTCCATGGCCTGCTGACTTCCACTTCTTTCCGTTCCGGGAGATTTCCTTTACTGTGCAGGCCGGCTCGTTTATCCAGATGGGATTGATTGAGTCGATTCTATGGACGCTGCCAAGATCGACCATTACCCATTCGTCCCCGCTTCCTGCGCTCATCCATGCGCTGGTGAAATGTTTGGATGGGAGGGCATCCAACGACACTTCCTTGATTCTCCAGCGGCCTTCGTGAGGGAAACTGAGATTGACCCTCATTCCGCTTTCCGTTGCCTGGAGAGGAATTTCGACGCAATGCTCGGGACCTCCCTTGCCCCCGCCAAGCGCCTCTTGATAAAGCACCCGGACCGACTCTGCGTCAATGCTGTATCCATGCGTCCTGTATTCAATCCATCCTTCCCTGCCGTTCAGGATGTTTCGCGAGTGGGTGTCACCGTCAAGGGTGTTCTCGCGCTCAACCCTGTCCACCACACCTTCCGAGGTGACGACCTCCATCCAGGCAGGGCTGCCCTGCAGCAGTATGCCGTCCGTCACCAACTGTGCGGTAAGGTTATGGTCGTAGTTTGAAGATGCGGTTGCCGTGCGGTTCAACGCGATATTGGCCTCCGGAGCCCCCACGCAGGAAACCAGGGCCAGTGACAGAACAAAGGGGATTAGTTTCATATACAAAAATACACATTCTCCGTCACTTTTCCTGATTTTCAGGGAAGGAGGAGGATATGGTGTATTAAATAAGTTATAGGCTGAAGATAATAACCAAAAAATACACAATTAATGATGAAAAGATCAAACTATCTGGCACCACGTGTCGATATTGTTCTGCTGCAGTTGGAGCAGTCAATTACAACGGCCTCAACTCTGTCATTGCTGGATTCAATTGACGCCCCCGATGTTTTGGAGGATACTTCCGGTACTTCTTTTATTGATTATTAATTCTCTTGGAACATGAAAAAGATTATACTTTATTCAGCAGCGATTGCGGCTCTATTCGCATGCAACAAAATTGATGAAGAAGTGATCCCTGTCAATTCCGAGGGAAAGCAGATTATTACCGCCTACGCTTCCACCCCCTTCACCAAACTCGCTTATTCTGAGAACAGCGTTGGTGGAGGCAGCGGGCTCAAGTCAACCTGGGAGACCGGAGATACCTTCAAAGCAATCCAGAAAACCGGAGACGATGTTAAGTTCGTAACTTTCACCCTTTACGATGGTAATGGCACTACTCAGGGTAAGTTCCGCACTGAAACGGAAGGCGTAACCGCCGAAACCCAGTGGACAGCCGTCCTCGGCAGCCATTCCACTATCTCCAGCGAAGAAATCCATTGCTCCTACAAAGGCCAGGATGGTAAGCTCGCTTCGCTTGATGACTATAATTATATGGTTTCCACCGGCAGCACCGGTACGGCCCCTTCCTTTAGTTTCATTCCAGGCACGTCCAAGTCTTATATCATGAGGATTAAACTTCCTGCAGGAATCAAGTGCATTGAATACACTCCTTCTGCTTATTGGAAAGTTTCAACCTCCGAGGTCAAGAGGCAGTACTATAATTTTACTAATCCTCAGAACGGTGACACAGACAATTCCGTTTATACTTATGCTGCTTTCGAAGCTGCCAATACCTCGACGATTGAGCTTGATGCCGCTTCTGCTAACGGAGATATCGTCTATATAGCCGTACCTGCAATCAATTACGATTATACCTCGGGAGGTACCGTATTTAACGCCAAGCAGTACTGCAATATCTATAATGGTGTTATCGTAACTCTCATGAACGATGTTTCAGATGAGGCCACTTTGTCTTGCGGGGCCGTTTTGGGCAGTGATGTATCTACAAAGGGAGGACAAATCGGTACCTTCGACATGAGTGGCAAGACACTTCTTCACCGCCCGAAACCTGCTGATGCAATTCGTTTCCAGACAGCCAGCAATTCTTTCTCGGATAGCGGCCGTTCCTTTAATTCGAAGACCGATACTTATTGGTCACCCTTCAATGTGGGTGCATCTTCCGAGGCTGAAGTTGGTAACTATTATTCATGGGGAGAAATCGAGCCTAAAGCCACTTATTCCGAAGCCACTTATTCACGTTGGCACGATCCTGACGGTGACGCCAAAAATGTGCTTGATGCTATATCCTTTAAGTTTACTCCTTGGGATGGAGCAAGTTCATTGTACTCCATAGCCGGTTCACGGTATGATGCTGCCCGAGTGCAATGGGGGGTTGCTTGGAGAATGTGCTCCGTGCTTGAGATGATGGCACTGTCAAAACATACAAGAGCATATCAAACTATATCTGGAATGCCGGGAACTAAAGTTACAGTGTCCGGTGGCAGTGACTATATTTTTATTCCTCAGTCAAACATAATGATTAATTCGACTTTGTCCCGCTATCCGGGAAAGAGTGTGGACTGGTCTACATTCTGGACATCCGACAATGTTAATCGTATGGATGTTTCTTCTACTCCCATCATCCAACCATATATGTGTGGAGAAAAAGGTGATGTAGACTATTGGAATAATAAGAACAATGTCAGGTTCTGGTGGGGCGAGCCGGTCCGTCCGGTCCTTGCTTCTTCAACCATTGAACAAGCCAGTTAATCGACACTGATCCGCAGTTACTTTATCGCCCCGACACTCCCGTGCCGGGGCGATTTGTTTTTCGTGTAATCCTAGAATGTTCTCTTGTTGGTTTCGGAATTTGTTGTATATTTGCAGTAAATTCCGATGCAGGTATTGCTCGGACGGAACACAATTAATTGTTGTAGTTTTATGATTGGATATATACCAAGGGAAGTCTATCTTCAGAAGTTGATTGATGGCAGGCTGAATGGAGATGTGAAAGTAGTGACTGGACCAAGGCGTTGTGGCAAGTCCTGGTTGTTGAAACGCCTGTATAAGGATTACCTGATTGCTGATGGTGTGCCGGAAGAGGATATTATCATCGTCTCTCTGGATATTGACGATGAAAATAACCAGAACGAACTGGCCGACAAGGAGAGGCTCAAGGCTTACATCTACAGTAAGATCACCGATCCCAAGCGAATCTACTATGTGATGCTTGATGAGATTCAGGAGGTTGACGGCTTCGAGAAACTGGTTAATGGACTGAGGGAGAAGGAGAATGTGGACGTATATGTAACTGGCAGTAATGCCAAGTTCCTGTCCAAAGATATAAGTACCATCTTCCGTGACCGTGGCCAGGAGATTCGGTGCAACCCGTTTTCATTCAAAGAATTCTGTACCGGCAGGACCGAACCGTTCAGCGAGTTGTGGAAAGAGTATTATACCTATGGCGGCATGCCCGGCCTCCTTCGCCGCAAAACGCCGCTTCAGAAAGCCAATTACCTGCAGGATTTGTGGAGAAAGACTTA
>ONFK01000219.1 GCA_900317065.1 uncultured Bacteroidales bacterium | reverse complement strand
GCAACCTTCTTGGTGCTGTCGAACATCACGGGGGTACCGATCATGATGGAAGCGTAGGTTCCGATGAGGATACCGAGGATGAGTGCGACGGAAAGACCGCGGATGCTCTCACCGCCGAAGATTGCGATTGCAACCATAGGAAGGAGGGTGGATACCGAGGTGTTCACCGTACGGGTGAGGGTTGCGTTCAGCGAAGTGTTCACCGTCTCTGCGAAGTCTGCATTGGGATGCAGGAACCTGTTCTCGCGGATACGGTCGAAGATAACCACGTTGTCGTTGATGGCGTAACCGATGATCGTCAGGATAGCCGCGATGAAGGTCTGGTCGACGTCGAGGTTGAACGGCAGGATGCCCGTGAACAGGGAGAAGAAGCCGATCACGATGATTGCGGTATGAGCCAGCGAAACCACGCCGCCGAGACCCCAGTTCCAGCCCTTGAAGCGGAATGCGATGTAGGCGAAGATGATGATTAGGGCGAGGATCACCGCGATGATGGCGTCGCGCCTGATATCGCTTGCGATCGATGCTCCCACTTTGTCGGACGACACGATACCGTTGGGATTCTCCAGGGTCTGCGTGAAGTCGTCGAGGGACATTTCCTCTACGAACATACCCTTGAGGGCCTGGTAGAGCATGCCTTCGATTTCGGCGTCGACGCTGGAGGACTCGTCATTGATCTTGTAAGAGGTAGTGATCTTCATCTGGCTGTCGCCGCCGAACTGCTTGACCTCTACGGAAGAGTTCTTGATATTGTCGTCGGCAGCGGCTGCGGCGTCGAACACGTCATTGACTGCTGCACGCACGTCCTCGGCAAGCACCGGCTTGTCGAAACGGACCACGTAGGTGCGGCCGCCGGTGAAGTCGACACCATAGGTAAAGCCCTTGGTGAAGATGCTCACGAGAGCGATCACGATCACGATGCCGGAGATGGTGTAAGACCACTTGCGGGCACCGAGGAAGTTGACGTGGGTGTTCTTGAGGAAGTTGCGGGTGACGCTGTTGTCGAAGGTGATGTTCTTGCCTTTCGCCACGCGGGCCTCGAAGATGAGCCTGGTGATGAAGATGGCGGTAAGAACGGAAGTGATGATACCGATGATGAGCGTGGTGGCGAAGCCCTTCACAGGACCCGAACCGAAGAAGAAGAGCACGAGGCCGGTGAGCAGGGTGGTGAGCTGGCCGTCGATGATTGCGGAATATGCATTGCTGTAACCGTCGGCGATTGCCTTGCTGAGGCCCTTGCCTGCCTTGATTTCTTCCTTGATACGCTCATAGATGATAACGTTCGCATCCACTGCCATACCCAGGGTCAGGACGAGACCTGCGATACCGGGCAGGGTCAGCACTGCACCGAACGATGCGAGGGTTCCGAAGAGGAGCACCACGTTGGTGAGCAGAGCGACGTCGGCGACAAGTCCTGCACCCTGATAGAAGAGCACCATGTAGAGGAGCACGAGGATGAAGGCGATGATGAACGAAATCATACCGTCGCGGATGGACTTGGCACCCAGCGAAGGACCTACCACCTGCTCCTGGACGATGGTTGCGGGAGCGGGCAGCTTACCGGACTTGAGCACGTTCACAAGGTCGGTAGCCTCCTCCACGGTGAAGTGGCCGGAAATTTCGGAGTTGCCTCCGCTGATTTCCTGGTTCACGACAGGATAGGAATAGACGGTGCCGTCGAGGACGATGGCGATCTGCTTGCCGATGTTGTCCTTGGTGAGGTGTGCCCAGATGTTCGCGCCTTCTGCATTCATGCTCATCGAAACCTTGGGCTCGCCGTTGGTGCGGGAGTCGTAGGAGACGTTTGCATTCGTGATGGCGGAGCCGTCAAGAGGAGCCTGTCCGTCGCGGGAAGACGCCTTGATGGCGACGAGCTCGTAGATATTCTCGGTGTTGCTCACGGGCTTCACACCCCACATGGGGCGGAATTCTGCAGGGAAGAGGGCTGCGATCTGAGGCATGGACAGATAGCGGTTCACCTTTGCGGTGTCGGCGGAAGTCGCATAGCCGATGCATGCGCCGCCATTGCCCTGTACGGGCTGCAGCACTGCGAAAAGGGGATTCTGTGCGCGGAGAGCCTCGTCAGCCTCGGCCTCTGCGTTGCCTGCAAGTTCCTCTGCTACGATGTCCTCTGCAGGGGCTGCCTCGGCAACGGCAGGAGTCTCATTCTCCTCGGCGAGGATGCCTGCGAGAACTTCGTTGGCTTCCATGAGATAGGGAGCGATCTCGCTGTTCTCGAACGTTGTCCAGAATTCGAGGGATGCGGTGCCCTGGAGGAGTTTGCGCACACGCTCAGGCTCCTTCACGCCGGGAAGCTCCACGAGGATGCGGCCGGAGTTGCCGAGCTTCTGGATGGAAGGCTGGGTTACGCCGAAACGGTCGATACGGTTGCGGAGCACGTTGAACGAGTTGGCCACTGCGCTCTCGGCCTCTTTCTTGATGACGGAGAGGACTTCTGCGTTGGTGGACTCGGGCTTGATGCTCTCGCGCATCTCGTAGGTTCCGAAGATCTGGCTCAGACGCGCACCGCCGGTAACCTCGTCCCAGGCTTCGCCGAAGAGGGTGATGAAGTCGGACTGGGAGTTGACGCTGCGGCTCTTTGCAAGAGCGAGGGCCTGATGGAACTGAGGTTCGGCGCTGTTGCCGGAAAGGGCTTTCACGAGGTCTTCAAGCTGCACCTGAAGCATGACGTTCATACCGCCCTTGAGGTCGAGGCCGAGATTTATCTCCTTGGACCTTACGTCTTTGAACTTGTAACCGAAATAAACTTTCTCATTGGAAATGGAGTCGGTGTACCATTTCTGCTGTTCCTTCTTGATGGAGTCAAGATAATAAGCCTGATCCTCTGCAGCCACTTTCGAGAAAGCGGGAGTGCTCTGGACCGCCACTGCGGCGGCCTCTGCATACTTCTTTGCCTTTTTGTTCTGGATAGCGGTCACGGCTGTGAAGGAGAGCTGCCAGAAGCAGGCGATGAGCAGCAGGATGGCTACTAATCTGATTGCACCTTTACTTTGCATAACGAAATTATAAGTTTTAAATAAAATTTAATTCAGCAAATTAGCTGGCAAATTTACGATTTTTTTCCGATAAAGAAATTATCTACGGGTTATTTCTTAATTTTGCAGACTGTTTGAGTGCATTTTGATGAGTTTTTTCATTGAGAGAGCGGCCCTTGTGGCGGTGGTTCTGATGGCCGCCGTCCCCGCCCTGCGTGCTCAGCCCCTCCCGATTCCCGAATACGAAATCCTGCTCATGGATGCCGAGGCCTACCATGCCGACTACGACTTCGGCGCGGCGGCCCAGGCCTACGGCGAGGCGCTCCGCAAATGCACCGACAGCACCCGGCGTGCGGAAATCGA
>ONFK01000252.1 GCA_900317065.1 uncultured Bacteroidales bacterium | reverse complement strand
AATCGAAGTAAAGAGCAGGGGGCATTGATTCCCAATGGCTTTACCGAGCCCACTTTGATCAATGATTTTCCGATTAGGGACCGGAAGGTTGTTCTTCATATCCGTCGTCGACGCTGGCAGGACGCAGAAGGGCACAATGTCGTATTGAACGTATATAATCTGGCGACGAAAGGGACCCGCTACTCGGAAGAGTTTGCGGCTTTTTTAAAAGAACGTCTTGGATACCTCCCCAGTGACGGCACGTTCGCTGGAGTTTTACTATAAGATTAACGGGGACACGCTGGAGCGAGCCTACAAAGAACATCTGAGCGGCTATATGCACTGGGAGGATAAGTCCCATGCCGACAAGTACTTGGTCTTTCCGGAGAACTTTGGTCCGCGCATGAGCATCGATGAGACATCGACGAAGGACGGTGAACTGTTCACAATCCTCTCAAACAAGGATGGACATGGTCGAAAAGGCAGCATTGCAGCCATTGTGCGGGGAACGCGAGTAGAGGATGTCTCTTCGGCCATAAACCTTGTTCCGGATCTTATCCGCAAACAGGTGGGAGAGGTCACACTCGACTTCTCGGGCAGTATGGAAGCTATTGTTCAGTCAAGTTTTCCCTGGGCATACAAGACACTTGACCGGTTCCACATGCAGCGGATGGCCCTGGAGGCGGTACAGAACCTGAGGAGGGGATATCTTCGGGAGGCGATGTCGGCAGAGGCTGCGGCGCGCAAGGAGTGGCAGAAATCCGAACGGAAACGCCTCAGTCACTACAAGAAGGTGAAGATATACCTCAATGGAATCAAGCCTTTTCCAAAACCGAAGCCCTATGTCCCCAATCGACTTCCCAATGGGGATACAACACCTGAACTACTTACCAGGAGTATGTACTTGCTGATGACCTCAGCTGACAAATGGTCCGAGAGTCAAAAGGAAAGAGCCCGAGTTCTCTTTGAGCAATATCCTGATATCAAAAAGGCCTACGGGCTCTCGCATTCTCTCAGAGTCATCTTCAACAATAAAAATGCGACACCGGAATCGGCAAGAGAAAGCCTTAGAGAATGGTATGCCAAAGTGAAGACCTTCAAAAATGACGACTTCCATACACTGGTAGAAACCATACAATCCCGGGAGGAAGATGTGCTTAACTTCTTCCTCTTTCGCTCAACCAATGCTTCAGCAGAAGCCCTGAATACCAAAATCAAGGCATTCAGGGCTCAACTGAGAGGAGTAATAGATCTAAAGTTCTTCCTCTTTAGACTTACCAGAATCTATGCTTGAAGCACTATATGCTTACAATCTGAATCCACGGAAATAATCCGGTGAGCCCGATTTCGGCCGGGTCATTTTAAGTATTCCGCTGTGCCACAGCTACTTGCGTAGCACGGGCAAAATGAATCTTACGCTATCCAGACCAGCACGTGCCTGTCGAAGGTCATGTACTCGAGGTCGAAGTCCTCTTCGAAACCGTCCTTGTTGATGAATGTGGCTTCGAGTTCGCCTTCTCCCTTCGGACGGAACGAATCGATTTCGATCTGCTCCGCGAAATCCACCTTGTACTGGGAGAGTTTCTTGTAGACCGCTTCCTTCGCACACCAGTAAATGGCGAGTTGCTCGTTGCGGTGGTCGTCGTCCAGATCCTCTATCTCCTCTTCCGAAAGGGCCTTTTTCTCTACGGCGGAGAAGTCGCGGTCCAGACTTTCGCAGTCTATGCCCACGTCGTCCAGGTCGTTGAGAATGACAGCGACGTATTTGTCGGTGTGGGTGATGGAGATGTTGGTAGCGTTGTTTTCGATATAGGGCTTGCCGTTGTCGTGGTGGGAAAGATAGACTTTCTCCTCGAACATTGCATCGAGAAGTGCGCGCACGGCAAGTTTCTGCTTGCGCAGGGATTCACTCTTTATGAAAGAGATTTCTTCCAGTTCGTCGGAAGGGATGGATGAAAGTGCTTTAAGTTCTGCCTCAGTTTCCGTAATATGCCATACACCGAGACGCGAGTGCGCGTCGTCGTCGAGGTCTTTTGTAAGAAATAGTGCCATAAATAATTATAACGGTGCAAATATAATCAATTTTTAGATATTCAAGAAATCAAAGGAAAATAGTATCTTTGTAGTCCATATCGAACGACTATACTTATAAGTAATCATGAAATATTTAACTAACGAAAAATTGGTCATCGTCGGTGCAGGTGGAATGATCGGCTCCAACATGGCCCAGTCCGTGCTTATGCTCGGCCTCACCCCCAATGTGTGTCTTTACGATATCTATGAACCCGGCCTGAAGGGCGTTCTCGGAGAGATCGACCACTGCGCTTTCGAAGGGGCCAACGTAACCGCCACCATCGATCCCGCAGAAGCCTTCACCGGTGCAAAGTACATCATCTCCTCCGGCGGCGCTCCCCGCAAGGAAGGAATGACCCGCGAAGACCTCCTCAAGGGCAACTGCCAGATCGCAGCCGAGTTCGGCGACAATATCAAGAAGTATTGCCCCGATGTCAAGCACGTTGTAGTTATTTTCAACCCTGCCGACGTCACCGCTCTTACCGCCCTCATCCATTCAGGTCTGAAGCCCGCGCAGCTCACCAGCCTCGCAGCCCTCGACAGCACCCGTCTGCAGGAAGCCCTCGCACAGGAATTCGGCGTGCAGCAGTGCAAGGTCACCGGCGCCCACACTTACGGCGGACACGGTGAGGCCATGGCAGTATTCGCTTCCCAGGT
>ONFK01000307.1:1485-2505 GCA_900317065.1 uncultured Bacteroidales bacterium | reverse complement strand
CCGGAACCGGACGGAAAGATCCTGGTGCCTTTCTGCATAGAGTCGTCGCTTTCCGGCGTGGCCGGCAGCCTCGACAGCGAGCATGCGCTCTGGTATCGCCGCAGTTTCACTCTTCCTTCCAAATGGAACAGGAAAGACGTGATCCTGCACTTCGGCGCCGTAGACTGGGAGAGCGAAGTATGGGTGAACGGCAACAAGGTCGGAAATCACAAGGGAGGATACGATTCCTTCGAATTCCATGTCAGCCCCTACCTCAAAAAGGGGAAGAACGAAATCGTCCTCAAAGTGACCGATGCGACGGAGGTCGGAGAATTGCAGCCTCGCGGCAAGCAGGTGTTCAGCCCGGACAGGGGCAGCATCTGGTATCAGCCCGTTTCCGGAATATGGCAGACAGTTTGGGCTGAGGCGGTGGACAAGACAGGGCATATCGCCGACTATCAGGTGGAGTGCTCGATTGCGGACGGCACCATCAGTGTCTTCCCTGAAATCTGCGGAGAAGGCGAAGCCTCGGTTGAACTGCTGGAAGGCGGCAAGGTGCTCTGCAGCGCTGTGGCCGATGACGGCAAGGCCGTGCTCAAAATAGACAATCCCAAGTGCTGGAGCCCAGACGACCCTTATCTTTACGATCTTCGCATAACTTTGACGAAGGGCGGGAAAACCATCGACAGCGTGGAGGGATACACAGCCATGCGGGAGATTTCCGTAGTGAAGGATGCCGACGGCCACAAACGCATGGCGCTGAACGGCAAGCCTCTCTTCCAATTCGGCCCCCTCGACCAGGGCTGGTGGCCCGACGGCCTATATACCGCTCCCTGCGATGAAGCCCTTAAGTATGACATCGAGCGCACCAAGGAATTCGGTTTCAACATGATACGCAAGCATGTGAAGGTTGAGCCGGACCGCTGGTATTATCATTGCGACCGGCTGGGGATCCTGGTATGGCAGGACATGCCCAGCATGCGCCGCTGCAAGCTGGAAGAATGGGGGCAGGGCATAGACAAGTACGATGCCGGCAATTCC
>ONFK01000307.1:0-1478 GCA_900317065.1 uncultured Bacteroidales bacterium | reverse complement strand
CCGCCGGGCATGGAAGAACATCGTGAACCAGCACAGGAAATTCCCCTGCGTGGTGGCCTGGGTGCCATTCAACGAGGCATGGGGACAGTTCGATACCAAGGGAATCGTAGATATGACCAAGACTCTTGATCCCGGCAAGCTCGTGAACATGGCTTCCGGCGGCAACTGGATCTCCGGGGGAGTGGGCGACATCCTCGACTCTCACCATTATCCGGAACCCGCAATGCGCATCTGGGATCCCGAAATGGTGAACGTCCTCGGCGAATTCGGCGGAATCGGCCTGCCGGTCGAAGGGCATACCTGGGTGGATCAGCGCAACTGGGGCTATGTCAAGCTGTCCAACACCGAAGAGACTACTGCCAAGTATGAAGAGTTCGCTAAACTCCTCATCCCTATAGTCAAGGAGGGATGCGCCGCTGCAGTCTATACCCAGACTACGGATGTGGAAAGGGAAGTCAACGGTCTGATGACTTACGACCGCAAGGTCGACAAGTTGATTCCCGCTCGCGTAGCCGCCGCCAACCGCGAGGTCATCGAATCGATGTAAACAAATCCTGCTTCGGCAGGCGGCTGCTGTATCGCTGCCTGCATTGAACAATGAAATTGTGGATGGTCCGGGAGAATCTCGGACCTTTCCATGCATGGGTGTTCGAAATCAGTATCCAGCACTCTCCGTCGGGGAAATTCATCACGTATGCGCTGGTGCCGGAAAGCGAGCCTGTGCGCAGCCATCCCTTCTTCGGGTCCGTGCTGTTCCAGCCGAGGCCGAACTTGTGGTCTTCGGAAAATGCCGTCATCTCCTTGACGCTCTCTTTGCTCAGGATATCCGGAACCCCGGGCCTGCCGTCGATCGAAGCCACGAAGCGGGCGAGTTCGGGTGCCGAGCAGACCCAGGCCCCTGCGCCCTTGAGCGCTCGGATGTCGTTGCCGCCGTAGCAACGCACCACGGAATCCGCACTGTTGTCGTACTTGGGCACCTTCGGGTCGTTGTCCTGCATGTGATATCGCGATTCGCCGGGAAGCCTTTCCTCGTACGAGTTATATGCCAGGTGGAAGTCCACGCAACCTGCAGGCTCGAGTACGTTCTCCTGCATCCACTTCTCGTAGTCCTCTCCGGTCTTTTTCTCTATTATCATGCTCAGCAGCAGATACCCGAAGTTGGAGTACTCATGGCTCTTGCCGGGGGTGTATCCGAGGCGCTTTCGCACGGCGATGGAGGTGAGCATGTCCTGGTCCGGCACTTCGTCGAGGTTATAGATGGTCATCCAGTCGCGGCTGCGGAACATAGGGTCCCCCCTGCGAATGGTGAGCCCTCCTTCATGGCGGAGAAGCTGCTCCACTGTGATGTCGTAATAGCCTTTGTCGCCGATGTGGTTGGTGAAGAGGGTGTCGTTCAGGATGCCGTCTTTGCCGAACACCTTCTCGGAGAGCCGTATCTTTCCCTGCTCGCGCAGTTTCATGATGCCTGCGGCCGTGAT
>ONFK01000104.1 GCA_900317065.1 uncultured Bacteroidales bacterium | reverse complement strand
GCGGCTCCTTCCGGAAGCAACTTCCTCGTACGCAATCTCTTCTACAACACGCCCGCCCGCCGCAAGTTTCTCAAGAGCGACACGGTGGAACTCCGGCACATAGTGGAGGAATTCACCCGCATAGCCATCACCTGTCCGGACTTGGGCTTCTCGCTCAACTCGAACGGGCGCGACATCTTCCGCCTCCGTCCTGCCAAGTCCCTGAAATTCAGGGTACTGGACCTTATGGGATCGAATGTCACCGGGGATCTGGTCGACATCAACGCCGACACCTCCGTAGTGCGCGTAAGCGGATTCCTCGCGAGCCCGGACACCGCCCGCAAGACGGTCGCGAACCAGTATTTCTTCGTGAACGGACGCTATTTCCGCAGCCCCTATCTGCACAAGGCTGTGATGAAGGCCTACGAAGAATATCTTCCGGAAGGATACACCCCCTCCTACTTCGTCTGGCTGGAGGTGGA
Source organism: uncultured Bacteroidales bacterium (assembly GCA_900317065.1). GTDB lineage: Bacteria > Bacteroidota > Bacteroidia > Bacteroidales > UBA932 > Cryptobacteroides. The sequence continues at coordinate 5,702 of ONFK01000104.1, read as the reverse complement.
TCCGGAGACGGTGGATGTCAACATCCATCCTACCAAGGCGGAGGTTAAGTTCGAAGAGGAGGCGGTCATCTTCCAGACCATATACGCCTGCGTGAAGGCCACCCTGGGGCGGAATGCCTTCGGGCAGGGGATAGATTTCGACACGGAGGGGCGCGTGGAGATGCCCCAGATGGGGGCTTCGTTCGAGGAGTACCGGGGGCCCGTGCAGAGCGCTCCGGGGCCGCCCGTGGACAGTTCGTACGATCCGTTCGCGGTGAATACCGGGTTTGAATCGGACAGCGTTTTCAGCGCAGGGGAGAATCGGCCAGGCAATGCCCGTACTGGCGTCCCCTTGCGGGACACAGACGGGCCCTTTGCCTGGCGCGGAAAGCAAGAAAACGCGGACTACGGCGTCCTTTTCGAGCAGAATCAGGCCGCACAGGCCCGCGCCCTCGTCGTGAAGGGCCGCTTCATCATCACCCCGACATCCTCCGGCATAATGCTCGTGAACATACGCCGCGCGTGGGAACGCATCCTCTACGAAAAAACCCTCAAGGCCCTCTCGAAGAACGCACCCGTCACTCAGACCGCGCTCTTCCCCGTGCAGGTGCAGGTCGGCACTGCGGCGCGCCTGCTTTTCGAGGAGCATGCGCAGACACTCGCCGCAGCGGGCTTCGACATCACCCCCTTCGGCACCGACACCGTCGTGGTGAACGGAGTGCCCGAGGGATATTCCTGCGAGGCCGGAAAGGTCCAGCAGATGGTCCAGGATATTCTCCTGATACTTTCGGACGATACCTCCGGCGTGCCGGAACTGGTGCGCGCATCGCTCGCATCGAAGTTCGCCACCCTCGGCAGCCTGAACGTGGAACCCCCGCGCAACGCCTTAGAGGCCCAGGGCCTCATCGACACCCTGTTCGCCTGCGAGAATGCCGAGCTGACGGCGGGAGGCAAGAAGATAACCGTCCTGGCGAACATAGATGAATTAGAAAAGAAATTCCAGTAAATCAATGCCTTACTATCAAGAAGAAAGAAGAGAACTCCCGATAACCGTCCATCTGATCGTAATCAATGTGATCGTCTATCTGGCGACCAAGGTCAATGCGGATTTCATGTTCTCGATTTTTGCGCTTTTCTATCCCGAGACCCCCTGGTTCAAGATATGGCAGCCGCTCACCTACATGTTCATGCACGGAGGCTTCTGGCATCTGTTCTTCAACATGTACTCGCTCTATATATTCGGGATGGCTGTCGAAAGGATCGTCGGTAAGAACCGCTTCATGATACTCTACTTCCTTTGTGGATTTGGAGCTGCAGCTGCACAGTTGGGAGTGCAGGCTCTGGCACCCGCCGTTCAGGGTGTCCCAACCGTTGGAGCATCCGGCTGTATATATGGAATCATCGTCGCATTCGCAATGATTTTCCCCGAAGCGAAACTCACTCTCATCTTCCCGCCCGTCACCCTTTCGGCCAAATGGATGGCAGTGATCTTCATCGGTCTGGAAATCATGTTCAGCATTACCGGTGCACAGGCGGATGTGGCACACGTGGCCCATCTCGGAGGCGCCCTGATTGGCTTCCTGCTTATCTGGTGGTGGTATAAACGTCGCAAAAACAACAATCATTCTTATGTCCATTATTGATACTTCCATAGCCGCCGCGCTGGATGTCCTCAAACGCGGAGGCGTGATCCTGTACCCTACCGACACGGTATGGGGCATTGGCTGCGATGCCACGAACGAGGCGGCGGTGGCGCGCGTATTCGAGATAAAGCGGCGCAGCGAGGCCAAGTCGCTGGTACTGCTCGCGAGCGACCTCGACATGGTTGCAAAGCATGTCCGGGAGATTCCTTCCATCGCCATCGACCTGGTGGAAGTCAACGACGCGCCCATGACGATCATCTATCCCGGCGCCCAGTATCTGGCCCCCAACGTGGTGGCGGAAGACGGTTCGGTCGGGATCCGCATCCCCATGAACGACTTCTGCGTTCAGCTGGTGCGCAAACTCCGCAGGCCGCTGGTATCCACGTCCGCGAACATCTCCGGCGAAGACACCCCTTCGTGCTTCGCGGAGATCTCTCCCGAAATTGTGTCGGCCGTCGACTATGTGGTGCCTGCCGCCCTGGAGCGCGATTCCACCGGGCGCGCATCGCAGATCATCAAACTTGGCCTGCGCGGTGAGGTGCAGGTAATACGTCCGTAGATGGAACTGTTCTACGCGCATAAGCTGGACGGTGGCTTCGCGTTTCTCGACGCGGAGGAATCCGCGCATTGCGTACGGGTTCTGCGGCATCGCGCCGGCGATTCTATCTGTGTGATCGGGGCCCCGTCGGCAGCTGACAAACCCGCCGCGACGGGCAAAGGGCCGGGCCGCGTCCCACAAGGGGAGCCCGGTCCCGGCATTGCCCGTCCGAATGCCAGCGCCCTGCACCACTGCGTCATCACCGACGATTCGCCGAAAGGGGTTGTGGCGCGAGTGGAGTCTGTCAAGGACGGATGGGGCGCACATCCTTATTATCTGCGCATGGCCGTCTGCCCCACGAAGAATATCGACCGCTACGAATGGTTCGTGGAGAAGGCCGTGGAACTCGGTGTAGATGAGATAATTCCGGTGATCGGCGAGCATTCCGAAAGACGCACCTTGCGGATCGACCGCCTGCAGCGTATCGCCGTTTCGGCGGCCAAGCAGAGTCTGAAGGGAGCCGTTCCGGTGATCACGGAGCCTCTGAGTGTCACGGAGTTTGTGAAAGCTGATGGCTCCGGCGAAATCCGCCTGATTGCGTATTGTTCCGACGACGTCGCTCCCCGCGGTTCCATCGTCGATGCGCTGGCGGAAGCTCTGCCTTCCGCGGCGGAGAAAAGGCTGGTCCGTGCCCCGGAAAAAGGGGCCCGGTACCAGCATTCTCCGGCCATAGAAACGTTCGCGCACGCTTCCGTCAGCGCATCGCGTGTGACGGTACTGATCGGCCCGGAGGGAGACTTCTCGCAGGAAGAGGTCCGCGCCGCACTTGACGCCGGTTTCATCCCCGTGCACCTCGGCCCCAGCCGCCTCCGCACCGAAACCGCCGCGCTCACCGCCGTACAAGCCGTCTACCTCACCCTCGGTCTGCAATCCTGCGCCTACGACAGCGCTTCTGTGTCGGGCAGTCATCTTATTGATTATCAATCCAATACATCAAGAACTTAAGTGCCCAGGTTTTTTTGCATAATAACACTGCTGATTACGGCAATCTCCTGCTCGCAGTGCGGATACGTCCAGTTCGGCGGATATGCGCAGGGGGGAAGATGGGGTGTGAAGGCTAATCTGGCCGGTGTAAAGACCAAGCCGGCGGAAATACAGAAGAATATCGAAGATATTCTGTATGAGATAGATACCACTCTTTCCGGATACAACAAGGCATCGCAGCTGAGCCGGTTCAACCGGGGAGAAGATGTGGAACTCAGTCCGATGTTCGAGGAAGTCCTGCAGGCCGCGACAGCTTTTTGGGAGGAGACTGACGGAGCGCTGGACTGCGCGGCCGGGCCGCTTTTCGACATCTGGGGTTTCGGCTTCAAGACCGATTCTCTCCCTTCCGACGAACTTGTCCGCCAGACGCTGGCGCAATGCGGAATGGCCCGTTTGATTTGTTCCGAAAAATGGCCGGATTTCGGAACAAACAACAAAAAATCAGGCATTTGTTCCGAAAATACACCGAATTCCGGAACAAACACAGGCAATCTGCCATCCGCGACGGGCAAAGGGCCAGGCCGTGTCCCGCAAGGGGAGCCCGGTCCCGGCATTGCCCGGCCGAAAGCCGACGCGATTGCCAATCTGAATTTCAACGCCATAGCCCAGGGGTACAGCTGCGACAAGGTCGCGGAATATCTCTATTCGATAGGCGTAAAGGATATGCTGGTAGATATAGGCGAGATTTTCTGCGACGGCCTCAACCCGTCCGGCAAACCGTGGAGGGTCGGAGTAGATAAACCGAAAGACGGAAACAACACCCTCGGAGCGGATCTGGACGGAATCTGGGAATCGGACGGCGGACCGCAGGGAGTCGTGACTTCCGGTAATTACAGGAAGTTCTACATCAAGGACGGGGTCAAGTATTCCCACACAATAGATCCCCGCACCGGATATCCCGTACAGCACAATCTGCTCAGCGCCACCATCATAGCTCCGTCGGCGATGGAGGCCGACGCCTATGCTACCTACTGCATGGTGATAGGGCTCGAAGCCGCCAAGGAGTTCATCGAGAGCCGCGACGACCTGGAGGGATTCCTCATATATGGAGACTTTGAAACCTGGGCAAGTCCCGGGTTCAATCTGTTGCAGAAATAGCAAGCCGGCCCCTAAGGGAGCCGGCCGGCCGTGCTAACTAGATAGGTTAAAAATGGTTATTGTTTAATTTAATGCTTTATAGGTAATATCTAGCGCTTGTAGCAGCACAGGGGCAGGCCCATACCGCCTGCATTGCCATAGGCCTCCTTGCCGTCGGGGGTGACGCAGATTTCGATGTCGCAAAGGTCCATGGCCTCATCGTGTAATTGCTGTGCTGCATTCCAAATTGCAGCCTCAAAGGATAAGTCCGTCTCACTCTCCGGTTTGTGGCCCATTTTCTTAAGATTGTTTACGGTGTACCAGGTATAACCATTGAGTTCAAACGTTTCAGGGTTCATTGAAGGTCCGTCGTCAGGACCGTCACCCCAGGCTTGCCAGCCGAAATGCCAATTGCTTGAGTCCACAACATTAATCTCTTTTCCAGCCCAGATGTGGTCATCGTCGGTTGCAATATGGAGTTTTCCATCATTGAATGTGAATGTGCCCTGAATATGGTAGCCCCACATGGGAACATACAGGTCGATATTTTTCCCCGAAATAAGGAAACATAAACGGTAATCGGCGTCTGCAGTATACTCGACCGGCTTTACACCGTCGTGAGTTGCGTCCCAGCGGCCGTCGCCGAGGGGGGCGGATTCCACCTTGGCCCCGGCCTTCCTGTAGCTTTCGCAGGACTTCATTCCGTTAAACTCCTCAATAAAGACCAGCCAGGCTTTTCCTCCTATAAGGAGAACCTTTACAGTGCGGGCATCACCGGAAGAAGGGGTAAATGTGATAGTGTTATCAGTCTCATTGAAGGACCATTTCCCCGAATAGGTTTCTTGCCATTGTTTTTCTGTGTAATTTCCGTTTTCACTAAAGACGATATTACTCTCGCCTGCATTCCAAGTGCCCACAAAGTCTGCAGTAGAGACCTTGTCAGATGTGGGGTTGTCAGTTTTGTCACAGCCCGAGGCCAGAAGTGCAGCACATGCAATAGCTGCAAATAAAAAATTCTTTGACATATGGTACTGTTTTTAAGATTTCACGGTGTCGCAAAAATAGAAAAACCGTCCCTCGAAAGAAAGGGACGGCATTTCATAGGGGATATTTTATATTTCAAATCGTACGAAATCAGCTTTTGAAGCCCTTCTGCCACTCCGAAGGCGGCATTCCGACGTACTTTATGAAAGCCCTGTAGAAAGAAGGGAAGGAAGCGAAGCCGGCTTCTGATGCCACGGAAGTGATGGCAGGATCGCCGTCGGAGCGGCTCTCGGAAAGCAGCTTCTTCGCATAGATTATGCGCCTTGTATTCACATAATCGGCGAAGGGCATACGGGCTACATTGTTGATTGCATTCGCGAAGCTATTATATACTGTCAGAGCACGTCCTCTGACATGAATTAAAATAAACAAATAAA
>ONFK01000127.1 GCA_900317065.1 uncultured Bacteroidales bacterium | reverse complement strand
GAGCGTAGGCAACTCCGGTGCCAACACCATGACCTGGCTCAACAAGGAGCTCAAGGCCATCACCGACGAGAATCCCAACCAGTATGTCATTGTGCTCACGCACCCCATGATCTATGACACGGTGTATGGCAGCCTCCTGCAGGACACTTATACCGCGCTCGGCGATTATTGGTCCACAAAGGCCCTGAGCAGCATCCTTGTCGGATATCCTCAGGCCGTTACCTTCGGAGGCCACCTGCATTTCCCCCTGAATGACCCCCGCAGTATCTGGCAGGGCGACTTCACTGCTCTCGGCTGTGCCTCAACGAGCTATATGGCAATCGATAACGGCGGTTATGAGGACATGTATTCCGCGACTGTAATGAAGGATGCCGGTGAATTCTCGCAGGGACTTCTTGTGCAGTTCGACATCAACGGATTCATGCGCCTCACCAGGATGGACTTCTATCACGAAACCGTCATCGGACAGGTCTGGGAAGTGAATCCTCCGGCATCCGACAAGTCCCATCTCGACAAGTACAACCACAAGGCGCTGAAGGCTGCCAATACTGCGCCTGTGCTGTCGGAAATCAACGCAAGCATAGGAGCTCTGTCTGATGGAAAAGCTCCTGTGTCCGTTTCTTGGACGGCCGGTTCTGATGACGAATTCGTTCATCATTATGTACTTGAATTGAAGAAGGGAAGTGCTACTGTCTCTACCAAGAAGGTGCTTGCAGATTTCTATCGTGCTCCCCAGCCGTCTATGATGAAGTCAGAGTATACTTTGTCTCTTGGCAATCTCGAGGCCGGTACATACCAGCTTACTCTTGTGGCGTGGGATTCCTGGGATGCATCAAGCGCTCCTCTTGAGAAGAGTTTCACCGTGTCCGACAAGTCGAGTTCCTTCTGGACCAACGATGATGCCGGAAGCAAGGATGTAGAAGGCGGCAGTGGCAGTGTGTCCGGCTCTTGGCTGAGCTATTCCGCCGGCAAAGTCAGCTGGACGGCAAATACTACAGGAAAACCCAGGACTGAGACAATCTCTCTTCCGAATGGGGAGAATCTCGCTGTAACCCAGATCGATGCAAAGGATTTCGCAGGTTCCTGGACTCTTGCAGCGAAGACTTTCGCTCCGAATACAAATCTCGGCGTAAGCGCGAACAACAGTTACAAGGCCTCCCTGACCATTGCCGCAAAGGCAGGGCAGACTGCAAAGGACGGAAGCTCGGATATTACCAACAACCTTACTGTAAGCGGACTGATCAAGACCTATGTGGCGGAAGCCGTTGCAGATATAGATTATGCCAACAAGTCTTTCCGTTTCGGTATCTTTTTCGACGGGGCAAAAGCCCAGGCTGTCGAAACCGGGAAATCCGGATATGGTTATATCACCCTCCTTCCTGAACTTGGTAACAGTTGGAGCTCTTATAATTTCTGTCCGGTTCCTTTCAACAATGGTGCAAACAAGGGTTGGATCTGGTTCGTCGCCGATTCTCTCAATGCAATGCATTATGGTATGAAAAACTGGCAAAAGTGCGACGGCAAAGACATCCTCGGACTCGCTTTCTGCGCCTGCAAGAGCGCAACGCCTTCGGCAGTCGATTATGCTTCGGTAAACGCAGCATCCGGTTATGAAGTTATTTATCAGTGCAATACCAATGGTGCCAACGACCCTGGTTTTGTTCTTTCAAGACAATAATAGCTATGATTACTACATTACTGATCTCTTGTTTGATGGCGTTCAGCAACTTGGCTGCGCCTACCGATTTGAAAGAAGGCATACAGGGCTACCAGCCCGCCCCTGAAACCGTTATTGCCAAGGAGCAATTCCGCGACGACAAGTTCGGAGTGTTCATCCACTGGGGTGTTTACTCAATGCTCGCCCGCGGCGAATGGGTCATGAACGTCGAAAAGATTCCATATTCGGAATACAGCAAACTCCCCGGAGGTTTCTACCCCTCGAAATTCGATGCCCGTCAGTGGGTAAAGCAGATCAAGGCATCGGGCGCCAAGTACATAACCATCACTTCGCGTCACCACGACGGCTTTTCAATGTTCGACACCAAGGCTTCGGATTATGACATCATCGATGCTACGCCTTTCAAGCGTGACGTTCTGAAGGAAATAGCAGCCGCGTGCCACGAGGAAGGGCTCACCCTCAATTTCTATTATTCCCTGCTCGACTGGGGGCGTGACGACTATCCCCGCGACCCTGCCATCGCCCACACCGAAAAGGAAAGGGAGATGTACGCCAAGTATCTTGATTTCATGTGCGCCCAGATAACAGAGCTTCTCACCAATTACGGGCCGATAGGCTGTATCTGGTTCGACGGAGACTGGGCGAAGATCAAGAAACCCGAGCCCGGACAGGAGATGGTCATCGATTTCGACTGGGGCTATGAGAGGATTTACAGGCTTATCCATTCTCTCCAGCCTTCCTGCCTGGTCGCCAACAACCATCACAGGATTCCGATCCCCGGAGAGGATATCCAGGTATTCGAACGCGACATCCCCGGTGAGAACAATGCCGGCTACGGCCGCACCAGCCATGTGAGCACCGAACTTGCCCTTGAAACTTGCAAGACTCTCAACAAGAGCTGGGGATACGACATCAAGGACGATAACTGGAAGAGCGTACCTGAACTCATCCGTATACTTCTCAGCACGGCCGGCCGCAACGCCAACCTGCTTCTCAACGTCGGACCTCAGCCCGACGGTTGCATCCCGGAGGAGAGCGTAAAGCGCCTTGCCGAGATGGGCAAATGGCTGTCTGCCAATGGAGAAACCATCTTCGGCACCCGTGCCACCATGCTCAAGCCTCAAAAGTGGGGCGTGCTGACCCATAAGGACAATAAGATTTTCCTTCACGTGATGGAACTTCCCGAAGATGGTGTCATCACTCTTCCTTTTACTCTCAAGGCCAAGAAAGTCAAGGATTTCGCCAATGGCGCAGCCCTCAAGTTCAAAAAAACAAAGAAAGACTTTACGGTTACTCTTCCGGAATGGGCTGATGCCACTGTCGACTATATTATCGAAATAACCTTATAGTATGAAAAAAATATTGCTCGGCATTGTCGCAATGCTCGCTTCCGCATTAATCTGTGGAGCGGCCACTGCTTACCACAACGACCTCCGTGCTCCGGTGTATCCGCTGGTGACGGTGGATCCGTACTTCTCGGTCTGGAGTTTCGCCGATGCGGCGAACGCCGACATGACCCGCCATTGGAGCGGACGCAAGCAGCCGCTTCTTGCCGCAGTACGCGTGGATAATGTGACTTATCGTCTGCTGGGCAATGAAATGCAGGTGCCGGACCCCATGTTCGGCCGTTCCCCGAAGAATCAGCCGGAAGATCCGCTTTACTCCAGGCAGGGGACTGTCGTATTCGACAATGCGGCTGTCCAGACAGATGTCAATGTATTGCCTACAAGTACGGTATATACTTTTGAATGCGGACCGGTGCGTGTCAGGATGAGTTTTGTAGCACCCCTTTTGCTGGATGATCTTGAACTGCTGTCGCGTCCCGTGAATTATGTCAGTTTCAGTGTAGAACCCATAGACAGGGGCAAGCATTCGGTAGAACTATATTTCGAAGCATCTCCCCGTCTTGCCGTCGACCTGGATGTCGTGCCGGTCACACTCGAAAATGGTTCATCCGACGGAGTCAAGTATCTCAAAGCAGGCACCGTAGACCAGAAAGTGCTTGAAAAACGCGGGGACGATGTGCGTATTGACTGGGGTTATTTCTATATGGCTCCCGTCTCCGGCAAAGGGACTCTCTCCATTGTCAGTGCCGAGCGGGCCAGGATGGGCTTCGTATCCTCCGGCAAGGTGGACGGCAAGGCGTTCGGCAAAAGCAAGAACATCACTTCCGGCAATTTCGTGGAGCAGGACGTGGCACTTGCATGGTGTTTCGATTTCGGCAAGGTGAAGAAGCAGAAGGAAGAAGTCCTGATGCTGGCATACGACGACATCTGCTCCATCAAGTTTCAGGGCAGGAATTTGCGCCCCTATTGGAATTCGGACGGACGGAACACCATTACCAAGGAGTTGCAGAAAGCTGCCAAGGCCTGGCCCAAAATCGGGGAAAGGCTGTCCGCTTTCGACGCCGACCTGATCCGGGAAGCGTTTCAATCCGGGGGAAAGGAGTACGCAGACCTTTGCGCCCTTGCTTACAGGCAGGCTGTCGCCGCGCATAAGCTGGTCATGTCCGACAGAGGAACATTGTACTTCATTTCAAAGGAGAACTTCTCCAACGGATGCGCCGGGACCGTCGATGTGACTTATCCGTCCCTGCCTCTCTTCCTGCGATACAATACGGAGATCGCCAAGGCCATGGTCAACTTCATCTTCGACTATGCGGAAGGACCTAAGTGGAATAAAGTCTGGGCTCCCCACGATGTCGGAGTATACCCCGATGCTTACGGGCAGCACTATGGAAACTGGATGCCTCTGGAAGAGAGCGGCAATATGCTTCTGATAACGGCTGCCATAGTCAAGCAAAGCCCCGATGCGAGCTTTGCCCAGCAGCATTGGAGCACTCTGACAAAATGGGCGCTTTACGCCCTGCAGAATGGCCAGGATCCTGAGAATCAACTCTGTACGGACGACTTTGCAGGGAAGCTTGCCCATAATGTGAACCTTTCGGCAAAGTCCATACTTGCAGTCACCGCTTACGCCAAAATGGCACGTTCATTAGGTAAAGCGGATGAGGCAAAGGCATTTCAGGAGTTTGACAAGATATATTCCAGCCTGAAGGCGTTTACGAAATATGCAGACAATGATCCTGATTCCTATGGCATTACGCAGGAAGAATATGATCAGTATGCTGCATGGTATCTGAATATCAGAGACAAGTATCCTCGTGATAGAAATGATAATCCTGATCCTACAACAGATATTGACCTTGAATACGAGCTGAAAGCATACAGCAAGGAAAAGATCGACTATGATTATATTGTCAGCTTGATTCAGTCCGTTGTATCTGCTACCGATGAGGAGCGTCAGGAACAGCACTATCAGAATCTTGTTATCGAGATCACGAAGTATATCGAGGAATTGTTGTCCTCCAATCCCAAGCTCGGAGCGCTTATGCAGCAGTTGTGGGAGAAGGTACAGGAAAATCCCGATGATTTCAAGGGAAAACGTGTATCTTATGTGCTTGCTGAAATGCGAAAAGAAACAATAGATAGCGTTCTCCGTGGCTTTGCGGAGGAATGGTGTGTATCGCTTGATGCTGTATCTTATGCGGCAGATCGCTATCAGTTCGGAGACACGGACTTGCCCGGACTGAACAATCTGAAAAAATCAGCCGATTTCGACAGCTATTCCGCAAAGCACGAAGGCATTTCCAAGTTCAAATATCATCAGTCGGTCAAAAAGGCACTGCTGACCTTGCTGAATGAAGATGTAATACCACTTCGGGACGATGATTATAGAATTGATGATACAGCATTACTTAACAAGTCCTAACATCAAAAA
>ONFK01000103.1 GCA_900317065.1 uncultured Bacteroidales bacterium | reverse complement strand
CTAGAGTACGAATATTATCAGTATTACAACGAGCAGGGCGTAAATGATGGCCGTCTCCATGAATACTATACCGAGGATCAGGTTTGTACGGATGTCGCCTTTAAGCTCAGGCTGGCGGGCGATGGCTTCCATCGCGGCGGTGCCGATCTTGCCGATTCCGTATCCTGCAGCGAATGCTGCGAGAGCTGCTCCGACTGCGGCGCCGGCTTTTCCGAGGGCCGCTCCGGCAATTGCCTGAAGAATGATTGTAAGTAACATAATATTAATGATTTAAGTTGTTATTCTCCTTTTACCCGCGCCATCCCTATGTAGATTGACGACAGCATTGTAAATATATAGGCCTGGATGAAGGAAATCAGGATTTCCAGCACGTCCAGGAAGATTCCGAAAAGAAGCGTTATGGCCGTGGCTCCTCCCGTCATGGCGGGGCCGTACTTGGCCATGATGAAAATGATGCTCACCATGCAGAGTATCTGTATATGCCCCGCCAGCATGTTCGCGAAGAGTCGGATGGTGAGCGAAATGGGCTTCACCAGGGCGGAGAAGGTCTCGATGACCGCCATCAGGGGCTTGAGCACGCCGGGCACGTCCGGCGAGAAAATCTCCTTGTAGTAATGCTTCGTGCCCGTGAGGTTCACGGTGAAGAAGGTGAAAAGGGCAAGCACCAGGGTGCAGGCTATGTTGCCGGTAAGGTTGGCTCCTCCGGGGAAGAAGGGGATGATGCCGATGACATTGCTCAGCAGGATGAAGAGGAAGGCCGTGAGCAGATATGGCGAGTAGCGGCGGTAGTCGTCTTCGCCTATGTTCTCGCGGGCCATGTCGTGTATCATCATTATGAGGGGCTCCATCAGGGCCGCGATGCCGGTGGGATGCTCCTTGAGGGCGTCGTGGCGCTTGTACCAGCGGGCGGTGAGAAGGACGATGAGCACCAGGAGGAGGGCGTTGATCATCAGCTGCAGCACGTTCTTGGTGATGCTGATGTCGAAGGGCTTGCTGCCGTCCTCGCGGACTATCTTCCCTTCGTGCGGGGCTCCTTCGGGGGCGATGTGCCAGCGCCCGTAGCTGCCCGTTTCGAGGATTTCCCGGGAGTTGAATGCGTGTATGCCGCGGTCGATGAGGATGACGGGGAGATGGATGGCGACGGGCTTGCCCTTCCATTCGGTCAGGTGCCATTCGTAGCTGTCGAGGACGTGTTCGAAGATGATGTTGCCGATGTCCGGGACGCTCTCCTGTTCCTCCGTGGCAGGCTCTGCGTCAATGGCACCGGCTCGCAGAAAAATGCTCTCCGGCACCATTGCCGACGCCGCCTGCACCGTAAATACAAGCAACAACAAAAGAATCATTTTTCTTCCGCCAATCATTCCGCGCAAACTTTTATCACGTCGTTTTCCACCATCACCATTCCGCTCCGCAGAGGCTGCACATGTTCCCCGGAGTCGTCGCGCCAGCGGACATCTCCCGCCGTAAGGGCGGAGATTATGGGCGCGTGGCCCTTAAGAACCTCGAAAGCGCCGGCAGCGCCCGGCAGGAAGACCGCTTCCGCCTGGTGCTCGCTGAACGATTCGGGAGTGATGATCTGCAGTGTCATTTCGCCTGTGCCAGTATCTTTTCGCCCTTGGCGATCGCATCTTCGATGGTTCCGACCTGCATGAAGGCCTGCTCCGGCAGGTAGTCCACCTCGCCGTCAAGTATCATCTTGAAGCCCTTTATGGTGTCTTCGATGTCCACCATCACTCCGGGGCAGCCGTTGAACGCGGCGGCCACGTGGAGGGGCTGGCTCAGGAAGCGCTGCACGCGGCGGGCGCGGTTCACGGTGAGCTTGTCCTCGTCCGAGAGTTCGTCCATGCCGAGGATGGCGATGATGTCCTGGAGTTCCTTGTAGCGCTGGAGTATCTGCTTCACGCGCTGGGCCGTGTCGTAGTGGTCCTGCCCGACGATGTTGGGATCGAGGATGCGGGATGTGGATTCCAGCGGGTCCACTGCGGGGTAGATTCCCAGAGTGGCGATCTTGCGGCTCAGCACGGTGGTTGCGTCCAGATGGCTGAAGGTTGTAGCCGGTGCCGGGTCGGTAAGGTCGTCCGCCGGCACGTAGACCGCCTGCACGGAGGTGATGGATCCGTTCTTGGTAGATGTGATGCGTTCCTGCATCTGCACCATCTCCGTCGCGAGGGTAGGCTGGTAGCCCACTGCGGAGGGCATGCGCCCGAGGAGCGCGCTCACCTCCGACCCCGCCTGGGTGAAACGGAAGATGTTGTCGATGAAGAACAGTATGTCCTTCGGGGCGGCCGGGTCGGAGGAATCGCGGAAGGATTCCGCGAGCGTGAGCCCGCTGAGGGCCACGCTGGAGCGCGCTCCCGGAGGTTCGTTCATCTGCCCGAAGACCATCGCCACCTGGCTCTGCGCCATCTGCTCGCGGTCCACCTTCGACAGATCCCACTTTCCTTCCTCCATCCCCTTCTCGAACTCCTCTCCGTATTTGATCACCCCGGACTCTATCATCTCGCGCAGCAGGTCGTTGCCCTCGCGGGTACGCTCGCCCACTCCTGCGAACACGCTGAATCCGTTGTGCTTCTTCGCGATGTTGTTTATCAGCTCCTTGATCAGCACGGTCTTTCCCACGCCCGCACCGCCGAAGAGGCCGATCTTTCCGCCCTTGAGGTAGGGCTCCAGCAGGTCTATCACCTTGATGCCAGTAAACAGAACTTCCTGACTGGTAGTGAGTTCCTCGAATTTCGGCGCTTCGCGATGGATGGGCAGGCTGCCCTCGCGGCTGAGTTCGCCCAGACCGTCGATGGTATCCCCGACGACATTCATCACGCGGCCCCGGATCTGTGTGCCCGCAGGCATCGTGACCGGCGAACCCGTACTCTCCACTTCCAGCCCGCGGCGCAGGCCGTCCGTGGAATCCATCGCCACGCAGCGCACGGTGTCTTCGCCTATGTGCTGCTGAACTTCTATGATAAGTGTCTTGCCGCCGGGCCTTTGCACTTTGAGCGCATCGTGTATGGAAGGCAGCGACGACTCCTGCTTGTCGCTCAAGTCGAAATGCACGTCCACCACCGGGCCTATGATCTGGGAAATGTGTCCTGTAACTGCTGGCATATATCAGGGTTTTAATACTCTTCGCCGGTATCCGCCGGCGCAAGTTCCAAAGTTACAAAAAAGATTCCTATTTGACTAATTTTCGACCTTTGCGCAACTTCTGATTCCGAAAACTCCCCCGCGGGCAGAAAAACGCCCCGATTCCTGCCCGGAGCCCGCAAAAACGGGACACCTGCAGCATTAGAGGGCTGAATTGACGGAGAGTTTGGCGGTGCGGAGACGGCGGCCGGAGACCTTAAGACGGATGCGGCCGGGAGTTTGGGAAGATTGAACGATTACAGTGAGTTTGCCGTTGAAGGCGTGCATACGGGGTTCGTGGAAAATATCCAGGCAGGTGGGATCGCCGTTCGCTGCGGCACGGTATGAACCTGCGCCGGAGACCTTGAATTTGAGTAGAGACCCGTCCAGAGGACATAGGTTGCCTCTTTTATCCAGAATCGAAACGGTTACATAGGCGAGATCCTTGCCGTCGGATTTCAATGCGTGACCGTCATAAGACAGGCTGATTCGATGTGGTTTGCCGGCCGTGCGAACGAAAGCGGAATCCGCAGGAGCGCCATCGCGATAAGCCACCACCTTCAGTTCACCTGGCTCGTAATCGATATCTTCCCATATCAGGCGGTAGCGGCTTTCGAGCGCTTCCTCCCGGCCACCGTGCGTGGGTTCCACGGCAACGGCTTTCTTTCTGATACCCAATGACTTTCCGTTCAGGAATAGCTCAGCCTCATCGTAGCTTGCGAACACCATAACCGGCACCTTGTCACCCTTCTTCCAGTTCCAGTGAGGTAAAATATGAAGGGTTTCGGAGTTGCGGTTCCACACGCTTCGGAAGAGCCAGAAGCGGTCTTTAGGCAGGGATGCCAGGTCGATGATACCGAACATCGAAGAGTGGTTCGGCCAGGCATCGGTATCGTATGGGCTGGGCTCGCCCAGATAGTCGAATCCCGTCCAGACGAACTGCCCGAGGGTCCAGGGATAATCGTCCGCCAGGGCGAAATCCACGTCCGGGATATTTGACCATGAACAGGCATCCAACTCATAGGCGGAGCACTGCTGGTCGGGATCTTTTGCGCTGAAACGCTTTACCGCCGGCAATTTGTAAACCCCGCGGGAACTCACGGTAGAACCAGTTTCCGTGCCGAGGATAAATCCCTGGGGCAGAGCCGCATACGCCTCTTCGTAGCGGAAGGTGCGATAGTTCAGGCCGGGCACGTCGATGCAGGCTGCAAAGCCATTTGAAAGCACGCACGAAACCTGGTCCATGCCACAGGTGACAAGCCGCGTGGGATCTTCCCTGTGACAGATGTCCCGCAGGAAAGAAGCGACTTTATACCCCTCCGGGCTGCACTGCGTGGGTACTTCGTTGCCTATGCTCCAAAGAACCACGGAAGGATGGTTGCGATACTGGCGGAGCATATTCACCATATCCTTTTCCGCCCATTCCTCAAAATATCTGTGATAACCATTGCGGCACTTGGCCACATCCCACTCATCGAAAGGCTCGAGCATCATCATGAAGCCCATTTCATCACATAGCCGCACCAGCTCCGGAGCCGGCATATTGTGAGAAGTCCGGATAGCGTCACAGCCCATATCCTTCAACAATTCAAGCTGGTGCCTGATTGCCGACTCATTTACGGCTGCTCCCAGAGGCCCGAGGTCATGATGATTGCAGACACCCTGAAACTTGCGCGATTCGCCATTCAGCAGGAAACCCTTTCCGGGGATAAACTCCACACTACGGATTCCAAAAACCGTCTCATAACGGTCTGTCTCACGAATCCCGTCCCCTATTACCGATACCGCCTTGTACAAAGAAGGTGTTTCAGGGCTCCATAGTTCCGGAGCCGGGATGCCGAAATCCTGGACCGCAGTGCTTTCTCCGGGCTGAAGAAAAGAATCCGCTTCTGCAACCACGTCTCCGTCAGGCCCTATTATGCAAGTATGCACCTTGGCACCTATGTCAACTACCCCTTCCAGAGTTGTTTCCAGGTGAACGGAGGCGAAATCGGCAGATACCTCAGGAGTAGCAACGTGTGTTCCCCATACTCCTACATGTAAAGTTTCAGTGAGAACAAGATGAACGTTGCGATAGAGGCCTGCACCGGGATACCAGCGGGAAGAGTTGGGGAGATTTCCCAAACGGACTGCAAGCTCATTGCCGCCAGGATGCACCGCCCCGGTAATATCGACATGGAAGGAATTATAACCATAAGGCCAAAAGCAGACCTCTTTTCCGTTGACGAATACGTGCGCCTCGCTCATTGCACCGTCGAAGACCAGCGTCGCCCGCTTGCCGGAGGGCACCTCGAAACTGCATCTGTACCATCCGCAGCCCACATAAGGCAGGCCGCCAGTGCGTCCGGTCTTAAGCGAGGCCTTTTTCTCGTAATTCTGCGTAACCGCCACGTTCTGAAGATCGTACTCACGGCTGAAAGGGCCGTAGATAGCCCAATCGTGGGGTATGCACACTTCCTGCCAGGCGGAATCGTCATAAGCGGCGGCAGAGGCCTCGGGGGCATCTCCACGATGGAACTTCCACCCCTTCTCCAGCAGCACTTCGCTCCTCTGGGCGAAAGCTGAAATCGAAAGCGACAAGGTCGCAACCAGCAGGAGTGCACGCATTACAGGTTCAGCTTAAGATCTTTGTCACCTACAAGGATATGATATTCTCCGGGCTCGACGAAATACTTCCCGTCACCGTCCAGATAACCAAGGTCCCGTGCGGGATCCACCTCGAAGCGGAATACCTCCGTGGCCCCGGCTCGTATCATCTTCTTTTCGAAGAACTTGAGTTCCTTTTCGGGACGAGTGAGCACCGAGCAGTACGGGTCACTCACATACCAAAGCACTGCTTCCTTGCCGTCCACGGAGCCGGTGTTCGACACGCTCACCTCAACGGTGAACGGTGCATCCAGGGATGCAGTCCCGACCACCACGGGCTCGCCGTATTCGAAGGTGGTATAGCTCAGGCCATGCCCGAAGGGATATAGGGGCTCGGTTGGCATTCCGTCCTTATAGATGCCTTGGGTGCCCCTGCGGCCGGATTTGTGACGGTTATAATAGATAGGTATCTGCCCTGTCACATAAGGGAAGGTTATGGCTAGTTTTCCGGAAGGATTGATGCGT
>ONFK01000100.1 GCA_900317065.1 uncultured Bacteroidales bacterium | reverse complement strand
CCTCATCGAACTTCTTCGCGAGATGGGGGTCAAGGTAACCCGCCACGAGAAAGGCGAGTACACCTTCCAGGCCGACGCCATCGAACGCTCCTACGTGGAGAGCGCCGAGTTCGTGAAGAAATGCGCATCGCTGCGCGGATCGGTGATGATCTCCGGCCCCATGCTCAGCCGTTTCGGCGAGACCTACTTCCCCAAACCCGGAGGCGACAAGATCGGACGCCGGCGCGTGGACACCCACATCGAGGGCTTCGTGAAACTGGGCGCATCCTACGAATACGACAAGGACCGCCGCGCATATCATCTCACCGCACCCAAAGGTCTCAAGGGCACCTACATGCTGCTGGATGAGGCTTCCGTCACCGGCACCGCCAACATCGTGATGGCCGCTTCGCTCGCGGACGGGGACACCACCATCTACAACGCCGCCTGCGAGCCCTATCTGCAGCAGCTCTGCAAGATGCTGAATGCGATGGGCGCCAACATCGAGGGCATAGGCAGCAACCTCCTCACCATCCACGGAGTCAAGAAACTGCACGGGGCCAACCACCGCATCCTGCCGGATATGATCGAGGTAGGATCCTTCATCGGCCTGGCCGCCATCACCCAGAGCGAACTCACCATCAAGAACGTGTCCTACCCCGACCTGGGCATCATCCCCGAGGCCTTCCGCCGCATAGGCGTCAAGCTCGAGCAGAGGGGCGACGACATCTACGTTCCCGCGCAGGAGAGCTATGAGATCGAGTCCTTCATCGACGGCTCCATCATGACAATCGCGGACGCCCCCTGGCCGGGTCTCACCCCGGACCTTCTGAGCGTGCTGCTGGTGGTGGCCACCCAGTGCAAGGGCAGCGTGCTCATCCACCAGAAGATGTTCGAGAGCCGTCTGTTCTTCACCGACAAACTGATCGACATGGGCGCGCAGATCATCCTCTGTGACCCGCACCGCGCCGTGGTGATCGGGCACGACCATAAGTTCCAGCTCCGCGCCAACCGCATGACCTCTCCGGACATCCGTGCCGGTATCGCCATGCTGCTGGCCGCAATGAGCGCAAAGGGCATCTCGGAAATCGACAATATCGAGCAGATCGACCGCGGATACGAGGATATCGACGTCCGCCTCAACGCCCTCGGAGCGAAGATTACACGTAAATAATTATAAACCATACTATTATGAAAACCATTACCCGTATTTTGGCCCTTGCGCTAGCCGGCTGCCTGATGCTTGCAGCATGTGAAAAGGAAGAAAGTGCTTCCAAAAACACCGTGACTGTAAACGGAGTAACCTACGAAAACGTAGAAGCTACGGTCGATGATTCCCAGCGTGGCCTGTGGTTCCAATTCGTTCTCACCTCAGACCGTAAAACTACCGCTTCTGCGTTAATCGATGACGGTATTGCCTTGGAAAAGACCCTGAACTACGGTGTAGAGGAGAACAACGGCGGCTATGGCGACTGGATGTGCCTCTATGTAGAGTATCCTGATGGAAAAGACTATTCTGTAGAGCCTGCCTCGGGCAAACAGACCATCAAGAAAAAGGATGGCGGATATTCTGTCTTGATTGACGGCAAAGATGCTAAAGGCAATGACTTCAAGATGGATCTCTTTGCAAAGACTGTTCAATATAAATAGTATCCATTGATGGATTACGCCAGATTCTTCTCGGACGACGTGCCGTCGTTCATGAGGTCGCCCGTGCGGGAAATCTTCCGCAAGGTGGATCTGGCGTCGATTTATTCGTTCGCAGGGGGATATCCGGATGCCTCTACTTTTCCGCTTGCGGAGATGGAGGGGCTGACGCGGCAGGTTGTAGAGAAGTATGGAGCGCGTGCGCTGCAATACGGTGGCACACAGGGGGTTACTGAGTTGCGGGAGATTATTTCGCAGCGCTATGATGTGCCGCTGGAGCGTGTGCAGATCACCACTTCGAGCCAGCAGGGTATCGACGTCTGCGCCCGCGTATTCCTGAATCCCGGAGACGTGGTCCTCACCACAAATCCCGCCTATCTCGGCGCGCTGCAGTCGTTCAAGGCCTATAGAGCCAGGGTGGAGGACTTGTCCGTCCATATGGGGGGCGTGTCCACCCCCGGACACGGGCAGGGGGATGGGGCCCGACGGAGACAAGTGGTCGGAGACCACGCAGGAAACGTTGGGAGGGGCCGGAGCGACCGCAGGGAGCGGAGTCCCGCAGGGGGCTGTCACCCTAAAAGGACGGGCGAAGTTCATCTACATAGTCCCGGACTTCTGCAATCCGTCGGGAATTACCATGACCCTGGAGGAGAGGCAGGCGCTGGTGGATTTCGCCCGCCGCGAAGACCTGCTCATCGTCGAAGACAGCCCCTACCGCGAGCTCCGCTACAGCGGCGCCGACATCCCAACGATATACTCCCTGGCCCCCGAAAGGACCCTGCACCTCGGCAGTTTTTCCAAGATCTTCGCCCCCGGATTCCGCCTCGGATGGATCATAGCCGAACCTCAACTGCTGGAGCAGATCTTCGTCTGCAAGCAGGCCCTGGACCTCTGCCCACCAGTCTTCGACCAGTATCTGGCCGCCGAGTTCATGGGCAGCGGCGCACTCGACCGGAATCTCGCGAAAAGCATCGACCTCTATCGCGGCAAGCGCGACTACATGCTCTCGCTGCTCGAAAAATATATGCCCGCAGGGGTGAGCTGGACGCATCCCGACGGCGGTCTCTTCCTGTGGGTGACTCTCCCCGAAGGCATCGACACTGTCGCCATGTACGACTCGGCCCTTGCAGCCGGCGTTGCCTACGTCGCCGGCTCCTTCTTCTATCTGGACGGCAGCCACCGCAACACCATGCGCCTGAACTTCTCTTATCTGGCGAAGGAGCGGATGGAGGCCGGGGTTCGACTGCTGGCTTCCGAAATCCGGAAAGCCGCATCGGGTAGTCAAATTATTGATACACAGTCAGTTGCTAAAAACAAATCGGCGAAAAACAGCGATTTGTTTTCAGGAAATCATTGATATACAATTAGATAAATGCCCGACGTGAAAATACATAAAATGTCCGGTGCGGGGAATGATTTCGTCGTGATGGACGGCCGCGGGAAGGAGATGGACGAATTCCGCGAGGCGGAGCGCATCCGGGAGTTGTGCAGGGAGTTCCGGACGGATGGGCTGATGATCCTGGATATAGCCCTGACAGACCTGACGGATTTCCGGATGGAGTTCTACAATCCGGACGGAAGCGGCGGGATGATGTGCGGAAACGGCGGGCGCTGCATTGTCGCTTTCGCCGACTGGCTCGGCATAACTCCTTCGGAGCCCGGCCATTACCGCTTCCTGGCGCCAGACGGTCTGCATACTGCGGAAATCCTGTCCCGCCCGGATAGCGGTTGTGGTACAACCGATACAGGCAAGCAATGGACTGTAAGACTGGGGATGATTGATGTAGATGGTATCCGGGAGGTGCTGGGCGGATATTTCCTGAATACGGGAACGAGACATTTCGTGAAGTTCGTAGAGGATGTGGACGCGATAGATGTGGCTACGGAGGGCAAGGCGCTGCGTTGGAACGAAACTTTTGCGCCGGAAGGGGCCAATGTGAATTTCGTGCAGCGGATGCCGGACGGCACCCTGAAAATACGCACTTATGAGAAGGGTGTGGAGGGCGAGACGCTGGCCTGCGGTACGGGTAGCACGGCTGCCGCGATTGCAGTCTGGTATTCATGCAGCGATGGGGAAAAGGCAGGTCCGTGCCCCGAAAAAAGGGACCCGGTACCTGCATTCCCCATCGCCGAAAACAATAACGCGACAGCCTGTCCTCCCCTAGTTGCCGATGACGGCCGCGTCAGCATCCGCCTCCAGGCACGCCGCGGAGACATCCTGACCGTCGACTTCATCCCCGACGGCCCCGCATCTTTCAGCAGCATCCACCTCACCGGACCAGCAGAACTACTTTAACCCTTTCAACGTCTTGATGCGGTATTGAATCTTTTTCGCCTCTGCGCGGATCGAATCCTGCCTGTGGCGATAAATCGCTTCGGCTTCCGGCGTCAGATACCAGGATAAATCTTCATACTGCAGGGTAGGATCGTAATGAATGACCTTAGCCAGCATTTTTTCGTATCGCGGAAGATGCGCGTCGGCACGCTCGGTCATCATTGCAAGTACGCTGTAGGTGATATGCCCTTCTTTTATGAAGAAATAACGTCTGAGTACCGGGAATCTTTCCTGATGCATGGATTCAAGACGGGACTTCGGCATTTTCATACCAATGTGTGCCGTATCACCGGGGAACATGTAACAGAAAGCCGAACGGCCTTCAGGCACTTTATAGGTGTAGACAGTATCCGCCCCGAATATGGAGGCAGGGAGTTCCGAAAGGTATTCTTTATAACGGAAGTCTGCCGGGAAATCCTTTTCGCTGCGCGTATTCCATTTTTTTATGCCTCGGAAAACCCACAGAATCTCACGGCGCATCCCGAATTTATTCCCGGTTTTTCGTTCGATTGCTATTCTACGGGGATTGTAGAAATAGGTATGGTCAAATAGAAATATACACTCCTCGTTGCGGCTTGCGATGGCAATCTCTGCCCAAAAACAGGAACTCCATCTACCACCCATCGATTCATTGGGCATCCAGAAACCGCCCCCATCGATATACTCGGCCTTGCACCCGCGCGGGACAGTCACTTTCATACCATAACGGCAGCGGATTGAATCCAGGGTCACTGCGACTTTCTCTTCTCCCGACATCAGATACCGGGGTTTTACAGAGGTACTGTCGGAATGAACCGGTTTTTCCTCCTTTGAACCGGGACCTCCTCCGATTAATACTTCGCTGCCTTCTCTTTCTGGCTCCGGGTACAGTTCGAATATGGAAGGCGGAGTGGAAAAAGTGAACAGGAGCACAAGTGCCATCACCGGGAAAGCGAAGGCAAGGGCCCTGCCTGTTCGACGTCTGCGCACGGAGCGTTTAATTCCGGAAACAAGCGTTTTCATTTCAAGCTCGCTGACTTTTGTTGTGTATTGTCTGTGGGCGTCTGCGAGACACTCCATCCAATCTTTATTCATAATTCGTCCTCCTTAAATACTCGGTTATCTTTCTGGCCAGCAGCAATTTGGCATGATGATACTGCGATGCCGAAGTGCCTTCGTCTATCCCAAGCAACTTGCCGATTTCCTTATGGGTTTTGTTTTCAAAGGCGTGCAGGTTCAACACCGTACGATAACCATCTGGAAGGCTCTGTATCATGGTGTGCAGATCTTCGGGCGGCACTTTCATATAATCCGGGGCCGATTCTTCACTCGAAGAGGGTTCGTCCGCACTGCCCAGATTGGACAAACGTCCCTTTTTTCGCAGGATACGCACCGACACCGTCATGGCAATCTTTGCAAGCCAGGCCCGGAAAGACCCTTCGCCGCGGTGACGGAAACGTCCGAAGGAGGTCGCCGCCTGCACGAAAGTGTCCTGTACCGCGTCTGCTACATCGTCGTTATTATCCAGATAACGCCGGCAGATAGTGGTTACGAATGCAATATGTGGTTCAAAGTCCATTCTAATTGATAATAGCGCAAGACTGGGAATCTTTGTATGTAAAGATATCGATTTCTTTGTTAAATTTGTGGAATATGAAAAAGAAACTGATAATCTACATAGGGATAATCATTGGTTTTCTGGTGCTGGCTTACGGTTTCGTTCCGCAGGTGCTGGGGGGCAAAATCATCAACCAGTCGGACATCTCGGGTTACCGTGGCATGGCGGAGGAGATGACCCGGTGGAACAAGGAGCATCCCGACGACAAAACCGCGTGGACGGAGTCGATGTTCGGGGGCATGCCCACCACAACCATAGAAGCTTCTACCGAGGGAGACTTGACCTGGCCTCTCTACAAGGGTCTGATGACGGGCAAACGCCCTGCGAACTGGCTATTCGTGTCGATGCTGGGAGGCTTCCTGCTGCTGCTCGCGTTCGGGGTAAATCCCCTGATCGCCGCGGGAGGTGCGGTGGCCATCACCTTCTGCTCGTTCAATTTCCAGATAATCCAGGTAGGCCACAATACCAAGATGCAGGCCATCGCGCTGATGCCCTGGGTGCTGGCGGCGCTGGTGTTCGCCTATAAATCCGCAATAGCGAAGAAACTGCCGCAGGCCCTGCTGGGGGCCGCATTGTTCGGTCTTGCCGTCAGTTTTCAGGTAAAGGCCAACCATCCGCAGATATCCTACTACCTCGCGCTGATCATCGCTTTCTATGTGATTACCGTGTTCGTCTGGCTGCTGGCCGACGGGGAACGCCGTGCGGCGGTAGGGAGATTCTTCGCGATTTCCGCGCTTCTCCTGGTGCTGGGCCTTGCGGGGATAGGGACTAACGCATCCAAACTGCTCCCTACCTTCGAATACACTCCCTACTCCATGCGCGGAGGATCTACCTCGGGAGGAACCAAGGGCCTGGACCTCGACTACGCCACGGCCTGGAGCTACGGTTGGGAGGAACTTCCCAACCTGATGATACCCAACTTCAACGGAGGATCGTCGGCAGGCGCGCTGGGTCCAGAAAGCGAGACCTACAAACTGCTGAAGCGCGCCGGGCAGCCGGGGCTCAAGCAGATCAGCAAGCAACTTCCGCTCTACTGGGGTCCCCAGCCCTTCACCGCAGGCCCCATGTTCATCGGCGGCATCTCCATCTTCCTCTTCCTTCTCGGACTCTTCTGCCTGAAAGGCAAGGAACGCTGGTGGCTGCTCGCGGCTTCGCTGTTCGCGGTCTTCCTCGCGCTCGGGCATCATTTCATGTGGTTTACCAAGCTGTGCTACAACTACCTGCCCCTCTACAACAAATTCCGGACGGTGTCCATGGCCCTGTGCGTGCTGCAGGTGACCGTGCCGCTGCTGGGCTTCATCTTCCTCGACAGACTCGTGCGCGGTGAAATTCCCGCCGAAGAGCTGCGGAAGAAAGGCCTGCTCGCCTTCGCTCTTACCGGCGGAGTCTGCCTTCTGTTCTGGCTCTTTCCAGGGCTTGCGGGCAGCTTCAGCGGCGCTTCCGACGCCGGCATGCAGGGGGCGTTGGTGGATGCGCTGGTGGCGGACCGCATCACCCTGATGCGCAGCGACGCCTTGCTGTCGTTCATCATGATAATGGCCTGCGCCGGCCTGCTCATCTGGGCTAGCCGCAGCGAAAACAAGAGCCGCAGGGTTACATCCGCACTCTGCGTCTGCGCTCTGGTGCTGGTGAACATGTTCGCCGTGGGCAAGAGATATCTGAACGCGGACGACTTCGTCACTCCGAAGAACTTTATGGCACAGTTCGACCAGAGGCCTGCGGACAAGGCCATCCTGGCGGACACCGACCCTTCGTACAGGGTGCTGGATCTCACCGTGAACGTGTTCAACGACTCGCATCCATCGTTCTGGCACAAGAACATAGGCGGATACTCCCCAGCCAAACTGCAGATATACCAGGAATACATCGAGAGCCATCTGCAAGGGGAGATTTCCCAGCTGACCAAGGCCCTGCAGGGAGTGAGGAGCGTGCAGGAGGCGGAGGCGGCCCTGCCGGAACTCGAAGGCCTTTCCAAACTCAACTGCCGCTATATCATAGTGGACGGCGGGGCCGCTCCGCTGCGCTATCCCTTCGCCCGCGGCAACGCCTGGTTCGAGGGCGCGGACAGCCTTCAGACAGACAATGTGCGCCTTACCAGCTACGCCCCCAACCGTCTCCGCTACGAATACACGGCCTCCACGGAACGCAAGTTGGTGTTCAGCGAGGTCTGGTATCCCGCAGGATGGAAACTGCGGCTGGAAGACGGCAGCGAATTGGAGATGGTCCTCAGCGACGAGGTGCTGCGCAGCGCGGTGGTCCCCGCAGGCACGCATACCCTGGAGATGAGTTTCGAGCCGGCATCCTACGCCCGCGGCGCGGCGATGTCCCGCATCTGCTCCATTCTCCTTATCCTGCTCGCGCTGGGAGCGATATCTGTCATTGTTGTTAAAAAGAGTTGAAATGGAAGTAAGAGCTAAAAAGGCATTAGGCCAGCATTTCCTGGTGGATCAGGGCGCGGCGCAGCGGATAGTCGCCGCACTGGAACCGGAAGAAAACGCAAGAGAGGTCCTCGAAATCGGCCCCGGAATGGGAGTGCTGACGCAGTATCTTCTTAAGCGCGAGGACATCGACCTCAAAATGGTGGAACTCGACGAGGAATCCGTCAACTACCTGCTGACCCACTTCAACGGCATGCAGGGCAGGCTCTTCCTTGCAGACTACCTCAAACTGAATGTCGATCATCTTTTCAAGGGCCCGTACCGCATAATAGGCAACTTCCCCTACAACATCTCTTCGCAGATATTCTTCAAGATCCTGGAAAGCCGCGACCGCATCCCCGAGGTGGTCTGCATGATTCAGAAGGAGGTCGCAGAGCGC
>ONFK01000097.1 GCA_900317065.1 uncultured Bacteroidales bacterium | reverse complement strand
GGTCTCAATGTCGAGCACGAATTGTTTGCCAGGGTTCTCTGTCTGGAACTTCTCGATGAAGGGGAAAAGCCTCTCCTTGATTTCTTTAGGAGTTGGATTGGAGAAAGCATCAAAGATGTATGCCTCGCAGTTTGCCGCAACCATCACATCGGCAAAGTAATCCTGCAGGCGGCAGTTGCCTCCGCAGCCGAGGCTTAGCATTTCCAATCCGGTCTCGCGGGCTAACTGGGCAATCCATGTCATGCCTCCGCGTGATGTGTTGGATCCTTGTGTGTAACTCGATCCGAAAACCCCTATGCGGTGGCGGAAGGGATTCTCAACAGCCGAAATAGAGCAGCCTTCCTTTATTCCGATTTTCACCGAACGGACTTCGCAATAGGTAGGAAGATAAAGCAGGAACTCTCTGGGGCCGCCTTTCATGTTGCCGACGATTGTAAATGGATCAGCCTTTTCTGCCTTTTCACAGACGCCTGCACCGGCATATATCCACTTGCCGCCCTCGTGAACATAGAGGTCATATCCCCATGCTGAAATATGACTGGTGCGTTCCTGGGGTGTTTTCTGGCCGTAAACAGTCATCAGGGAGATGGAAGGGGAGTCGGTGCTGAATGCGACTGCTATGCCCGAAGAACTGCGGACCTGGAAGTTCTCGCCACGGGTGAAACCATGAAAGCGGGCTGTGTCCACTCTGTGGTAGGGATTTGGCACGTCATGGAAGAGTTTCCCTGTAAGAGTGAACTCTGATGCTTCATGATAAATATAGCCTTTTCCGGGTACACCTTTCTTTCTGTCGACATGCTTCTTCAACACCTCTGGATGGTCGGTGCTGACATATGTAATATGGTGCTGGTCAGCCCACTCGTACAGATCGGGATTGTTGACGATCCACAGCGTGGTCTCAACTCCAAGTTTGTAGCACTTTTCAGCGAGTCCGGGATTGTTGAGGAAGCCGTCCAGATTATATGAAAGTCCCTTGTAACCCTTGCTTATGGCCCATTCGGGTGTGGGAACATGCATCCCTCCTGCAATGAACAGCACCTTTGCGGAAGGATCGATGCGCAGAACTTCGTCGCAGATTGGTTCTTCGAAAGATGTGTAGTCAACCTGTGCCGTCATTCCGCATTCCTGAACAACCTTCATACTCTCTGCGGTGATGAGCATGTCCAGGTCTCTATTCTCCTGACGCTTGATTTCCATGATCAACTTGAGATCAGGAGTCTTTCGTGCCTGGGCGAACCACTCTTCGAGAGTAGGCATCTGATGACCTCCCGGAAGGACCACGGCGCGGGCTTCATCAAAGGTCATATTATGGATATTGCGGGACTTGTCACCCGGCATGGAAGGACCGTGGAACACCATTATCTTCTTATCGGAAGTTAACTGGATGTCGAATTCTACGGATTCGATACCTGTGTCTTGTGCAAATCTCAGAGATGCAAGAGTGTTTTCAAATGGACCTTCGATGCGGCATCCGCGATGACCGGTGATTTTGGGCTGTGCCAGGCAGACGATACTGACGAGTGTCAGGAGAAGAAATGCTGTTATCTTTTTCATATTTTCATATTTGAAACATACAAAGATAAGAAATAATGGTTAAATTTACTGAATAAAAGTATTCGATGATGACACGAATTACGCTTCTTATTCTTTTCGCAATTCTTTGCATTTCATGTTCCAGCCAGATGCCGGAGGAAGATGACTCCGTTGCCTCCACCCTTAGGGAAGTGTTCAACGAACCACCCCGGAGTGCAAAGCCCTTGGTCTGGTGGCATTGGATGAACGGCAATATCAGTAAAGACGGAATCCGCAAGGATATAGAATGGATGCACCGTGTAGGCATTGGCGGCTTCCATGTCTTCGATGCGAACTTCGATACTCCGCAGATTGTTGAAAAACGCCTTGCCTACATGTCGGAGGACTGGAAAGATGCATTCCGTTCGGCCGTGAGACTTGCCGATTCCCTTGGCTTCGACGTCGGAATCGCAAGCTCCCCGGGCTTCAGCCATACGGGAGGTCCCTGGGTGCGGCCGGAAGATGCGATGAAAAAACTCGTATGGAGGGAGATGCTGCTGGAGGGAGGAAAGCATTTCCACGGGAAACTGCCCGGGCCGTTCAGCACGAGCGGCCGTTTTCAGGACATTCCGCTCACCAGGCAGGGGGTCGTCGCGGATAAGACTGCGGAGAGCTATTACGCCGATATAGCGGTGATCGCCGTGGAACTCGGCGACAGCGTCAGGCTTATGGATGAGCTCGGGGCGACCGTCAGCTGCAGCGGAGGAGATACTTTCACATTAAAGCAACTGAATAATGACAGTTACGCTGACTTTGGGCGCCTGGATGCCGGTGCGGACGGTTTCGCCTGGATTCAGTATTCCTTCCCCGGGCCCCGGACTTTCCGAGCCCTGACAGTGACGAATCCCAATCCCCGGCAGAGAGGGCATTCGGTTGCCGAATATTGCGAAGACTCCCTGCAGGTCAGCGACGACGGAGTGAACTTCCGTACCGTCTTCGGTATCCCGGTCGGCAGCTGCGAGGCGCAGACCATTTCATTCGAGCCTCTTACGGCAAGATATTTCAGGCTCAAGCACCGCAATCCCAAGGCCTACTACCATTACTCCATGCCAAAGCGGGATCCGGATCCGGAGTTCTCGCTTGTGCCGCAGTTCCGGCTCTACACGGAGAACAGGATCAATCACGCCGAAGAGAAAGCCGCGTTCGCCGCTTCCCACGACCTGCACGATTATTCCACGCCGGAAGGCTATGGCGGCACGGGGAGAGTCGTGGTCCTTACGGATGCCTTCAGGGACGGAGTGCTGGACTGGGATGTGCCGGAGGGCAGGTGGGCGGTGTATCGCTTCGGCGCATCGCTGACCGGGAAAAAGAATCATCCCGCCTCTCCGGAAGCCACGGGGCTGGAGGTGGACAAACTGGATCCGGATGCAATGTGCGCCTACCTGCGCCATTATCTCGACATGTACCGGGATGCCTCCGGAGACATGCTCGGGGCTCGCGGCATAAGGCATCTGATGGTGGACAGCTATGAGTCCGGGGCGCAGAACTGGACTTCCCGGATGCAGGAGGAATTCTTGAAGCGCCGGGGCTACGACATGACCCCCTGGATGCCGGTGCTCGCCGGGGTGATCGTCGTAGATGCTGCAAAGTCCGAAAGGTTCCTCAAGGACTTCCGTACCACGATTGCGGAACTCTTTTCCGAGAATTTCGCCCGTATTACGGATGTCGTACGCGGCGAATACGGGATGGAGGGATGCTTTATGGAATCGCACGAGAACGGGCGGGTTTTCGTGATGGACGGGATGTCGGTCAAGAAGACGGCGCTCTATCCCATGTCCGCCTGCTGGGTGCCCGGCAAAGTGGGTGCGAAGGACCGCGTATTCGAAGGAATGGCGGATATACGCGAGTCCGCGTCCGTCGCCCATATCTACGGACAGAATCTTGTCGCGGCGGAGAGCCTGACATCCATAGGACTTGCCCGGCAGGCATACAGCTATTGTCCTGAAAACCTGAAGCATACGGCCGATCTTGAACTCTCATGCGGAGTCAACCGCTTCGTGATCCACGACAGCGCACACCAGCCGCGCGACGACAAGTTCCCCGGCCTCGGCCTTGGCGTTTACGGGCAATGGTTCAACAGGCACGAATGCTGGGCGGAGCAGGCGGGTGCTTGGATTAGCTATCTTGCCCGCAGCTGCGCAATGATGCAGCAGGGAAGGGATGTCGCGGATATTCTCTGGCTCTATGGCGAAGACACCAATATAACGGCCCATTATTCCCATGGCGAGCCGTCCGTCCCGGCAGGATTCCGCTATGACTTCGTCAATCCGGAAGCCTTTCTCGACAAGATAATGCAGAAAGGGAAAACGCTTGCGGCGGAATCCGGGAGCACTTACCGTGTTTTGTGCCTGGATGAAAGTGCCTCCCTGCTCCCCGAAGAAGCGCTGGAAAAGATCGAGGCCATCCGGAAGGCGGGGATTCCGGTAGTCACACCCGGCGCCGGTCTGGAAAAAGCGTGCAGGAGCTTCGGCAAGGATTTCGCCGCCCCGGATTCTCTGGTCTATGTGCACAGGACCATGCCCGGGGCCGATATCTATTGGATAAGCAATCCGTCTTCGTCGGTGGTAAAATGCGAGGCGTCCTTCCGTGTGTGCGGGCGTGCGGCCGAAATATGGAACGCCGAGACCGGGGAGATGAAGCCGGCGTCTTTCCGCTTCTCCCGCGGCAGGACCGTGGTGCCCCTTGAACTTGCTCCGGATGATGCCGTTTTCGTGGTATTTGTGAATCCTGCGGAAAAGGGCAGGAAGGTACCTGCTCCCGATCTTATGGAAATCGCCCCTGTCAGCGGTCCGTGGACCGTCTCGTTCCAGCCGGGCCGTGGTGCTCCGGACAGCATTGTTCTGGATGAACTGCAGCCCTTGAATGAGAATGAGTCGGAAGGAATACGTTATTTCAGTGGTACAGCAACCTACAAAACGCATTTCAGTGCAGATATTTCGGCAAGAGCTGTCCTGTCCCTCGGGAAGGTCTGCAATATTGCGGAAGTCACAGTCAATGGCAGTCCCGTCGCTACTTTGTGGAGGCCTCCTTTCTGTGCGGATGTCAGTTCGTTTGTGGTGCCGGGAGACAATGTGCTTGAAGTCAGGGTTACCAATCTGTGGGTGAACCGCCTGATAGGGGACTCCCGGGAAGGTGCCGCTCCGCTGACATATACTCCAATGAAATTCTACACGTCGGATGACCCGCTTCTGCCTTCCGGGCTGATCGGCCCCGTCGAGTTGCGGAGTGAGAGTTTTTGCTTTTAATTTCATTTTTTCAAAAATGAAAGCTATATTTGCAAAGTATAGTAAAAACAAGACCAATGATCAAGCGGCATCTCCTGCTCAGCATAATTGCTTTTACTGCCGGATTGGCCCTGAACGCCTATCCTGTCTATTTCGGAGCAGGCGGGCTGGTGAAGCGCAAGTCTGCCGCTGTTGCGGAACTGCTTCCCTGGAAGGCGCAGGACGAAAGGCTTGTGTTGTCAGGAGAACAAATTGACTATCTTGGCGACGGGGCATATTCCGTAACCCGTTCAGTAAAGAACACCGGCAGAGACACCGTACGCTTCAAAGACGAAATCCGGGTGCGGGACCTTTTCCGTGCCGAACGCTACTTGATCCCCTGCGTCAATTACAACGGGAATGAGTTCGGTGATGTGAAAACGCCGAAAGGCCTGACATATGATGGGGAACCCTGGGTTTTCTCGTACGAAAGAACTGGCATTCCGTCGTGTAGCCTGACTGAGACCGGACACACGGGCCTTGCCCTGTTTGCCGCTTCCGATACACCCGAGTCCCTTGTAAGTTCTTGTTCCCTTGAGAAGACTGCCGACGGACGGTATGAGCATATCATTTTCCGTCCTGTAACCGAAGCGCCTGTAACTTATGAGTCGAAGGGAGTGTTCGGCCCACGGTACGAAACCTTCATCGAACTTGCCCCGGGAGAGACTTTCACGGCAAAGAGTTTTGTATGTGTATGCCCTCCGAAATGGAAGAATTTCGCCGCGGCGAGCCTTGTGGAGAAAGCCCTTGCCCTGCTGGACCCCCATTTGGAACCGTGTCTGGATGAGGAGCAGGTATTCGAACTGGGAATCCGCTACGCCCATTCCCTCCTTTATCTGTACAAAGGAAAATGGCTTGTAAACGAGCATTATACCAATCGGATGGCCCATGATTGCGCTTCGATGAAGATCAGCAGGGAAGAAATGGCGGAAAGGATGAAGTATGAGTATTGGACCGACCTCGGGACTTACTGCCAGACATTCGAGATAGGATGGGCCGGGCAAAACTTCCTGAATGCAAGGATGCTTGCGCTCAAGGCTTTGAGGGATTCCGACAAGGACCTGTTGGACAAGGCTCTTGGTATTTATGATGCTTTCGTGCAGACCCAGCATTCGAGCGGCCTCCTGTATACTTGCTATAACCATAATTTCGAAGAGGATGCCGCTTCGCGCCGCAAGCCGGATGTCTGCAATATGGGATGGGCGGCCGCAGAGGCCGTGAGAATGTTCCGCCTTCTTTCAGATAATGGCATAAACAAGGATGAATATCTGGAATTTGCCCGCAAGATCTGCGACTTCTTCATACTGAACTGGTCGGACGAGTGGGGCTTCGGGAAGAGCTGGTATGTGGACGGAAGGCCTGCCGGCAAAGCAGGCACGATAGGCGCATTCATCATTCCGGCATTGCTGGAACTATACGGGCAGACAAATGAGAAGAAGTACCTCGATGCCGCGTTAAAAGCGGAGGACTTCTACTTTGCAAGGGATCTCGACCGTTTCGAATGTACGGCCGGGGCGATAGACTGTTATTGCATAGACAAGGAGACTTCCTGGCCGTTGGTGA
>ONFK01000043.1 GCA_900317065.1 uncultured Bacteroidales bacterium | reverse complement strand
CTTCAATGGTAGAAAACACCTTGGTCGCATGGAAACTCATCATAGATGCATCCCCGAAGTTCACAAGCGGCGTCCCTTCATAGCTCACCCCGAAGGCGTGCGCGGCGTCATAAATCAGTTTCAGCCCATTCCTGTCTGCAATCGCACCAAGGGCATACACATCACAGGGATTACCGTAAACGTGGACGGGGATTATGGCAGAAGTCTTTTCGCTGATCAAGTTTTCAACTTTTGCCGGATCCATCGTACAGTCCGACTCCAGCACATCGCAAAAGACGGGCTTGAGGGAACAGCGCACAATAGCGTGTACCGTAGAAGGGAAAGTATAGGGGACAGTTATGACCTCGCTTCCCGGAGGGAGCCCCATTGCGCGGATTGCAGCCTCAAGGGCGAGGTGGCCATTGGCAAACAAGCGCAATTGCCTGCTTCCCAGATACTTTTGCAGTTCTTTCTCAAACGCCTTATGCTCTTCTCCCATGTTCGAAACCATACGGCTGTCCCAGAATTTCCGGATTTCTGCGCAGTACTCGTCATACGGAGGGAGAGATGTCCTTGTTACCTGTATGCTTTTCATTTGTCAAATAAACGGAAGTAGATTACTATTGATCTCCTTTGAATATGCCGGCAAAGACGGCGGATCGACACACGCAACTCCCCCGGATACAGCATAGCCATCTTGTTGGAACGCAGCAGTTCATCGGACCTGTAGAGACGCTTGCGCAAAACTATCGCATTATGGTACCTGCCGGAAGTCCAGACGTCCAGCGCATCCAGCATCCTGTAGAGCCGGTCGTGATTATCTCCCGAAGGGTGTCTCTCCGACCAGGATCCCGGCACTCCACGGCGGTAAACCGCCATACAGTCGCCCATATAGGACATCCCGCCACGCAAAGAGCACTGTATCTGCAAGACATTGTCGTTTACCATCACATCTCTCATCGGGGTGTGTGCCATATACGCTTCCGTTCTGCATAGCAGCGACGCCGTAGCCACATAGTTTCCCCCTCCGACGATAACATCTTCGACGGACAGCAAGGAGTCCTTTATCCGCGGAGCGATGAATCCTGCCCTGACTCCGTGTTTTCTTACCTCGGCCCGGCAAGCACAAATATCCACTCCGGGATTGTTTTCCAGCACATTCACCTGCTTCTGCAGCTTGAGCGGATCCGTCCAATAATCGTCTCCTTCGCAAAAAGCAACATAGCGGCCTTTTATGAGCGGATACAGAAAAGTCCTGGCTATCGCCACGCCTTTCGAATACTGGTTTTCATCTTGGAATACCGGATGGATCAGTTCGGGGTATTTACGCCGATATTCCCGGATTATGTCCTGTGTGCCGTCGTCGGACGCATCATCGTGCACGATGACCTCGAACCTGAAATCCGTCTGCTGCGCGACGAAGCCGTCCAGGGCATCCCGGATATAAGCTGCGTGATTATAAGTCAAGCAGATAACAGTTACCAGGACCTCATCCATCTATAAAAGAATAATCGTTCAACATTCTGCGCACCTCGTCTTTAGGCAGGGTCATCACCAGGTGGAGTATAGAGACAGGCTCCGGATGTGCAGACTTGATGAAACGGAGCCGGATGCCTTGCCTGCTGAACGCCTCGAAATCATACAGGGCCTGCCCACCTGTCGCATTGATATATGTATCAGCCCCGAGCCTGTGGCAAAAATCGTAAATTCTTTCTTCCTTGCGCAGAAGGCTGTTCCCTTTCAAGCAGGATGTCCTTCCGATTTCCGTCGCTATGTCGAGATAATCACACACGCACCTGATGGAGTTTTCCAGAAACAGGCTGAGATTCGTTTCAGTGCAGCCCAGAATTGTCTCCAGCAGTGCATATCCCTCGTTGAAACAGGGGGCCTTCGAGTATGCCCGGCGTATTGTCTCCAGTTTGTCGGAAGGGCGGGGGAGCAAGATCCGGGTGTCACCGATATTCTTGAAACTGCTCTGATGGTCCAGTTCCACCCTCAGCCATTGGCGTCGTCCGTTATTGATGATGGTATTGCGGTTGATCCAGCTCGACTTCCTGAAGGAGTAATCATCCCCGACAAGGAACATATCGGAAGCGGCAATCAACTGCCAGTAAGGCAGATACGGCAAGAAATAAGGTTGATTGGCAGACACTGTCATAGCACGTCGCATTGAAGGAGAATCTCCGGATCGTCAGTGTGTATTGCGCAAGCTTTTCGGTCGTCACCGATATTGGTCACGGGCAGACTGGATGCGCGGAACATCCCGGAATCATAATAACGGTCGTCCACGCAAAGCATCATACCGCAAAGATAGTCTTCGTAGGCCTTGCCTTCCCAAACCACGGGATACCTGCGCTGATCGAGAAAAGGCTGGATTATGCACCCTTCGAAGGACAGGTTTTCCCACTCCTCCGCCGGAGTCAGCAATCCGGCATACACTCCTTCACTCTTACCAAGCCGCCAGGGTTTGACTATCCAGGCGTCCTTGTTGTACCTCGCCTCGTCAGATCCTTCGAATGTGGGTATGGCGTGCAACCGCAGGAACTCTGCATCTTCAGGCGAGAGGCAGCGCCCTGTGAATTCATCTTCGAACCACAAACGCATAAAACGCTTGTCGTGAATGAAGAATATATTGCGGAAATCCGCACTCATCCCCGCGTCTGCCATTGCCTTTATGGTATCCATAGAATAAGACAGTATATCGCTCTGGTTCAGGGCACTGATCAGGAACGCTCCGTGGTCCCATTCCCTGCGGGCAGACTCCACCTCGTAGTGTTCGAGCACGATAACTTCGTGCCCTTGCAATTCAAAAAAGCGTTTATACAACTTTATGGCGCTGCTCCGGTCGGCGCTTTTGAACACGTATATCCGGTGTTTCCCCTCCACCATATCCAACAGGTACTGAAGCAGTTCTCCGTAGTGACTCTCTCTGGTTTTCCCAGGGAAACGGCACATAAACCGGTCGGCAGCCTTTTCTGCAAACCAAGTAAGGAAAATTCCGTGGCCGAAAAAACGTGATGTAATCTCACATATCCTGAGCGAACCGTCGGCACAGACTATATAGTCCGGCCGCCAAGTACCTGCCTTGAACGGGTACCGGCTCTGCCATTCAAGAATTTCACGTTCCTTGCCGCTCATGGGCATATAACGATCAATGTAAGATTCGTAATTCCCGGCGAAATGCTGCACGCAGGCATATAGGCAGGAATGCAGGCGACGCAGTTCATCGCGGCGGGAAGAGGTAATGCCCACCGGCCGCCCGTGATACCATCTGAGGTAGTAATCTGTGAGATCAGCGAACATTGTTGAAGAGGCCGGATTGATAACCGAGGCACTGGAAACCGTTACGGTTGATTATGGGAATCATCTCCTGACTGATGCCCAACTGCATCCTCACCCAATAGCAGATACTGACACTCATACCGATGGTATCGGTGAACGAAATCATCTCCCGGAGATACTCTTTGCTCTTCTGTTTGTCGGGCGCAGTCCTGCCGCGCTGCTTGCGGTGACCGGCATTCGAGGGTTCAAGGTAATCCTCGTACAGGCGGCGTTCCATATCTTTGTCGAAATGCCCGAGATATTGCCCGAGCATCGACAGGTTCTCCATACATACGGTCAGGAACTCCGGTTTGTAGTTTATGATTCCTGCTTCGTGCAGGGAAGAATAGAAACTGCGGATGCTTTCTTCGTTCAAGTAGGGGGTAAGGATTGGCTGAACAAGGGCGGAGTCGGCAAGAATGCCTCTCTGACGACAAAGCTGTACCGCAGCAAGGCGCTCCTCAATGGGAGCGGCATAAGGCTCCAGAAGATTGCGGAAATCTCCTGGCATAATCGACACGCTGGTATTGAACTGCATCCTGTCTTTCAACTTTTCGAACAGGTCCAGCACGCTCTCGCCGCCATCCTCATAAAGAAGATGTCTCACTCCGGCCTTGGATGCGATGAAGAGCCTGGCACGGGAATCAGGATTCTGATCAAAATGACGGATGAACTCCCGCAGGATGCCGTGCGCTACTCCGGTGAGCAGCGTGGCCTCCTGAAAAGCCTCCGTCTTGGGAGAGAAGTAATAATAGTGCTGCCCGTTTTCGCTGCCCGGTCCGTTTTTTTCGTCCAGAAGCCGGCGGACATACAGAGGGTAGTTACCGATTACAGACAATTCACATTCGTGGACTCCGTCTGAAACGAGACAGTACTGGCAACCTACTCCACATCCACGGACCGGATTGATTTCGTATGTCAGCGTAGGGCATCGCCCGGTGTAATTATGTATTTCCGCTTCTATCGAAGACGTATCTTCATCGTGGACAGTATACTTGGTGCGCGGCAGAAGGATTCCTTTCCGGAGACGGTCTGCGAAAAGTCGGGAGCCTCTTTCAAGAGCCCTGAGGCTCTCTTCGGACGGTTCGGTCGACACCCCAAGGGTGCGTAGGTAATCCGCATCCACAATCCGGGGTTTGAATCCTTCGAGATTGCAGGCATCGACTGCATTGGAATAGAAAGGGCTGTAATACATATCTTTATAATCTAAAAAAGAAGGTTCCTTGCGCACGCAACGAACCTTCTTTCCTGATGAGGATTGTTTTAGTCTTCTTCCTGCTCCTGGGCAGCGTACTCGGCAAGGAGCTTGGTCTGCACGTCGGCAGGCACAGGCACGTATTCGGCAAACTTCATGGTGAAGGTTGCGGAACCGCCGGTGAGCGAACTCAGGGTGGTGGAGTAGCGATAGAGCTCTGCGAGCGGAACGCGGGCGTGGAGGACGGTGAAGTTGCCTTCCACATCCTGGTTCATGATCATGCCGCGACGGGTGTTGAGGTCGGACATGCAAGGGCCTACATAGTCGCTGGGGGTGAAGATATCCACGTTGTAGATAGGCTCGAGGATCTTCGGACCGGCATTGCGGAATGCCTCACGGAAGGCGTTGCGGCCTGCGATGATGAAGGCGATTTCCTTGGAGTCCACGGGGTGCATCTTGCCGTCGTATACGAACACGCGGATGTCGCGGGCATAAGAACCGGTAAGAGGACCTTCCACCATACGCTCCTTGATACCCTTGAGGATGGCGGGCATGAAGCCGAGGTCGATGGCACCACCGACCACGCAGTTGTAGAACTCAAGCTTGCCGCCCCATTCGAGCTCGGTGATATCCTGGGTCTTGATGTTCAACTGGGTCTCCTTGCCATTGATCATAAACTTGGTGTTGAGTTCGCCTTCGGCAGGGCAGACGAGGAGGTGGACCTCACCGAACTGGCCGGCACCGCCGGACTGCTTCTTGTGACGATACTGGGCGCTTGCCACCTTGGTGATGGTCTCGCGGTAAGGCACTTTCGGAGCATAAAGCTCGACATTGAGCTTGAACTCGTTGTTCAGACGCCACTTCACGAAATTGATGTGCTGCTCGCCCTGGCCGCTGAGAATGGTCTGGCGGAGTTCCTTGGAATACTCTACGATAGCGGTAGGATCCTGGGCAGCGATCTTGTTGAGGGCGTCGCCCATCTTGGCCTCATCGTTCTTGTCGACGGGCTTGATGGCGCAGCGATACTTGGGCTCGGGGAACTGGATGTGCTCGTAAGCCTCGCATCCGGACTCGGCAAGAGTGACGTCGGTGCGGCCGGCCTTGAGTTTCATGACGCAGCCTATGTCGCCGGCGCGCAGCACGGGAACCTTCTCCTTCTTGGAACCTGCAACCGCATAGATTGCGGAAAGGCGCTCGCTGTTGCCGTTTTCAGGGTTGGTAAGGTCGGCACCTTCCTTGAGCACGCCGCTCATTACCTTGAAGTAAGCGACATCGCCGAGGTGCTGCTCGACACTGGTCTTGAAGATGAAGATGCTGGTGGCGGCAGCTTCCTTGCAGGCGACCTCCTTGCCGGAGATGGTCTTGTTGACCGTGCCCTCGGGGCTGTTGGTGGCCTTTACGCAGAACTCCATGAGCTTCTTGACACCCATATCCTTCTTGGCGGAGAGGCAGAAGACAGGCATGATCTCGCCCTTGGCGATACCGAGCTTGAGTCCCTTTGCGAACTCCTCCTCGCTGAGGGTAAGCTCGTCGAGGTACTTCATCATGAGTTCGTCGTCGGACTCGGCAGCCTTCTCCATGAGGGCCATGCGCATTTCCTCGGCCTCGTCGGCATACTGTGCGGGAATCTCGAGTTCTTCGCGCTTGCCGTTGGCATCGAGGAAGTGATAGTACTTCATGTCGACTACGTCGATGAAGCCCTCGAAGCCGGCACCGGGATTGACGGGGAACTGCACGAATGCAGCCTTGCTGCCGAAAGCAGACTTGATGCTGTCGTGGGTCTGGTCCCAGTTTGCCTTCTCGTGGTCGAGCTGGTTGACTGCGAGAATGAGGGGAACGTTGTATTTGGCTGCCTGACGGGCAAATATCTCTGTGCCCACCTCGACGCCCTGCGTGCCGTTGACGAGCAGGATACCTGTCTCGCAGACCTTGAAGGCCTCCACTGCACCTCCGATGAAATCGTCGGAACCGGGAGCGTCGATGATGTTGAACTTGGTGTTCATGAATTCGGCATAGAGGGCCGAAGCGAAGACGGACTTCTGGTTGGCCTGTTCGAACTCGGTGTTGTCGGAGACTGTGTTCTTGTCTTCAACGGTACCACGGCGGTCGATGACCTTGCCTTCGAAGAGCATTGCCTCGGAGAGCGTGGTCTTTCCGGACTTTGAACTGCCCAGAAGCACCACGTTACGGATGTCTTTGGTTGAGTAATCTTTCATTTGGGTATAAATGTTATTAAAAATTTCGCGCGTATATGTGATAGCCTACAAAGTTAATAACTTTTGAAAGGATTGCAAAATTTCATTGCCATTCATACCCAATTCGTCCTGAAGTATCTCGTTCAGGTCGGCGGGACAGATGCGCAGGGATGCGCACATATCGGTAAAGTTTACAGTGTCGTCCTCGAAGATCAGGTCGTCGACAATCATACGGGAAAAGTCCGAATAAGCAGCAGCGATTGTTCTCATAAGCGTTCGTTTTTGTGTCGCAAACATAACACGAGTGTACATTACGGGCAACAAGACCGTAGGTAAAAACTGTAGGTAAAAACTGAAATTCAAGTTTCAGGGGGTATTTTGTATATCGCTGGTATACATTTTACTACGGGAAGTAAACCAAAACACCCGGCACTGCTCAATATTTTTGCAACATGGACAGTTTCTTCAAGAAGATCAGGCAGGAAATGCACTGCACACAAGTCGAGATGGCCGAGAAAATGAACATTTCCCGAGGAGCATACATAAAACTGGAAAACGGACAGACTCAGGTCGTGACGGAGAGCGTCCTCGCCTTCAGCGACGCTACGGGTATTCCATTGCCGGAGATTGTTGCAGGATGCTATCCCGAACGGAGCGGAAGTCTGCTCAAGGAAGATCTGAATCACAAGGAGCAGCTGCGCCAGGTCGTGGACGAGTATGAAGAACGTCTCAGCCGCAAAAACGAGGAAATCGGCAACCGGGACCGCCTGATAGAGTCTTACCGGCAGACCATCCGCGTGCAGGAGCAGATGCTCAACATGCTTCAGCGCCAATCCGCCAAAAAAGATTAACTTTGTGGCTGATGCCACACACTCCACATCTTCTTCCATACCTGCAGGCGGGACGCCTGGAGGCGGGCTGCGACGAAGCAGGCCGCGGGCCTTTGGCCGGTCCCGTGTATGCCGCCGCGGTAATCCTCCCGGAAGACTTTCACCACCCGCTGCTCAACGACTCCAAGCAGATGAGCGAGAAGGCCCGCAATGAGCTTCGCGAAGTAATTGAACGCGAGGCTGTTGCGTGGAAAGTCGAAGCCGTGCAGGCGGAAGAGATCGACCGTCTCAACATCCTCTGGGCATCGGTCACCGGCATGCAGCGGGCGGTACTCGGACTAAGCGTCAAGCCTGAATTCCTGCTGATAGACGGCAACCGTTTCCGGCCTTTCGCTGGCTACGGCGGCAAAGACTATCTCACAGTCGTGCACGGAGACGCCACCTACGCTTCGATCGCGGCGGCGTCCGTACTCGCAAAAACCTGCAGGGACGAACGCATGAGGGCACTGGCGCAGGAATATCCCGGTTATGGCTGGGAACGCAACATGGGCTATCCCACGCCAGAACATATAGAGGCCATCCGCCGCCTGGGCTACACCCCCGAACACCGGAAGTCCTTCCATCCCGCCGCTCTCGAACCATCCCTGTTTTAGCCCGCAGGCGCCGGGTGCAACTATTGAGAATTGTTTGCTATATTTGTGTCTTAAAATCATTCGAATGAAAAGAATATTTGTTGCAGTATTCTGCTTTATCATGACCCTGGCGGCCAGGGCCGACGAAGGGATGTGGCTGCTGCCCATGCTCCAGAAGTTCAACGAAGAGGCCATGCGAAACATCGGTTGCCGCCTCACTGCCGAAGACATCTACAACATCAACCATGCTTCGCTGAAGGACGCCATCGTGCAGTTCGGAGGAGGATGCACCGGCGAGGTGATTTCGCAGCAGGGCCTGATCTCCACCAACCACCACTGCGGATACGGCAGCATCCAGCGCCTTTCCACGCCGGAAAAGAACTATCTGGAAGACGGTTTCTTTGCCAAGAGCCTCGACGAGGAAATCCCCGTTCCGGGCCTTACCGTGAAGTTCATGAAGAGCATGGAAGACGTGACCGACCGGCTCGCAGAACTTGAGGGCGACGCTTTCCAGGCGAAGAGCGCCGAACTCGAAAAGGCCGCAGTAAAAGCCAATCCCAACTGCACCGCGAGAGTGGTGTCGTTCTACAATAACAACGTCTGGTATCTCATTGTGTATCAAACCTTCAAGGATATACGTTTCGTAGGCGCCCCGCCCGTGTCGATGGGTAAGTTCGGGGGTGAGACCGACAACTGGATGTGGCCCCGCCACACCTGCGACTTCTCGCTCTTCCGCATCTATGCCGACGCCGATAACAATCCCGCCGACTATTCCAAAGACAACAAGCCCTACACTCCGGCAAAATCGCTGAAGATCTCGCTCAAGGGCGTGCAGGAGGGAGATTTTACCTTCATAATGGGCTATCCCGGACGCACCCAGCGCTTCCAGACCGCCACCCAGCTGGAGGACATGGTGGAGGCGAACAACCTTCGCGTGGAGGCACGCACGGTGCGCCAGAAGGTCATGTGGGACGAGATGATGGCGGATCCCGTCGTCCGTCTTCAGTACGCCAACAAGTACGCCGGCAGCGCCAACGGATGGAAGAAGTGGCAGGGCGAAGACCTGGCCTTCAGGAAACTCAACATCATCGGACGCGAGAAGCATAAGGAGGCCGAGCTCGGCAAGTGGATAGACAGGAAGAAGTCCCGCCGCGAGGCATGGG
>ONFK01000231.1 GCA_900317065.1 uncultured Bacteroidales bacterium | reverse complement strand
CTCATGCAGCATCACAAAGTTGGACCCCATCAGAAGATTCTTGTAATACAGGAAACTGCTCATGTCGGCATAGATGCTGAACTTCGCAGTCTCGTCGTAGGCCAGACGCTCGCCGAAGTCGGAAGGGAAATAGATGATGCCGTTCACCTTGCGCAGTCGGAAGAGTTCCTTCGCCTCCTCCATCGACAGGCATTCGTATGCGATGTCGAGTTCGCGCGTGGCGTCCATCTCGCGTATCATCCTGCGGGAATCGCCGCAGTCGGCATTGTCCACCACGGCAACGGGAGTCTCTTCCAGAATGCCGTTCTTGTAGACAAAGTTGTATAGTATAGGATAGAAGAAGCCTGCGGCGATGAAGATGATCATCACTCCGCCGTCGTGGAGGATATTCCTCAACTCAAGGTTGAAGATTCCCAGCGTATCGCGCAGCCATCTTTTAAGATAGGATTCTCTCATGGCTAATTCCTCGCATAATCAAGTTTGTCGTACGCTTCGTGCAGCCTGCCGAGCACAAGGAAGGGCAGGAAGCAGAATGCCAGAAGGGCAATCACGTACACGTACCAGTACCCGAAAGGATTGTCGAAAATACCCACGTGCACATAGATCTCGTAGTAATAGCGCAGCGGATACATCATCGTAAGGCCCCTGAGCCCGAGAGGCATGGCCTCCACCGGAAGGGTGAAACCGGTAAGCGAAAGCCCGAGCACGCTGTAGAGGGCGCCGATGCTGAGCGCAAAGCGGCATACCGGCACGCAGCCGATGATGAGAATCGCCACCGCCTCGCTCACAAGCACGAGCAGGAAGCACGCGAGAAGCATCTCCCCCAGCCTGCCCGCCAGCGGGAAATCCATCCACTTGTAGAGAATGATTTCGATGGTCCAACCTATCGCCGTGAAGAGCAGGGTGTACAACGCCACCTTCCCGGAGATGGCAGCATAGATGTCATTCCCCGTCAGTTGCAGCAAATGCCTGCTGGTGCCGTACTTGAGTTCCGTGCCTAGAGAATAGATGAGAACTATGATGATCACCATCTGCAGCATTGCGGGGATCATCATGTTCGCAAGATAGGCGCCGTAATTCATTGTAGGATTGCCTATCTGGTGCACATCTATGTCGACCGGCCGCAGCAGGCCCATGATTTTGTTCTCGTCCACGCCCTTCATCCGCAGGACCTGGCGCTGCACGGCCCCGGAGGTGAGGTTCACCATCGTAAGGATGTCTTTCCATGCGAGTGAACCCCCGAGGAAATAGAGGCCGTT
The DNA here is from genome assembly GCA_900317065.1 of uncultured Bacteroidales bacterium. Taxonomy (GTDB): domain Bacteria; phylum Bacteroidota; class Bacteroidia; order Bacteroidales; family UBA932; genus Cryptobacteroides. Next base: position 1,820 of record ONFK01000231.1, on the reverse strand, counting down.
GATATAAAAGCTGAAATGCGGCTGGCGCTGCGCCTGGATATCGCGGTTGAAGCCCTCCGGGATAAGGCAGACCGAGGTAACCTTGCCGCCCTGCAGGTCGGCGCGGGCTGAGGAGAAGTCGTCGTAGTAGACGACTTTTCCCAGCTGGGTGGCGTCGAGTTGCTGGCAAAAGTTGCGGGAAGTCGAACTGCGGTCCAGGTCCACCACCGCTATGGGCACGTCGGAAGGCACGCCGTCCTTCAGGAAGCTCAGGTAGAAGATGGTGCAGAAGGCCATCACCGCCACCGTTCCCAGCAGATAGATGGGCCTGCGGACCCAGATTCGGAGTTCGCGGCGGACCACATTGAGTATTTTCTGCCAGAATGTCATCTTACTTCTCCACTATCGCAGTCATTCCCGGGCGAAGGCCCTTCAAGGTCTCTGCAGGCACAGCCCGCACTTCGAAAGTCTTTGCATCGTACAAATCCGTCTCCTTGGTCGCCTTCCACGTGGCGTAGCTTTCGCGTACGGCCATGTAATTCACCGTAGCCTTGAGCTCGGCCCCGTCGAGCGCCGGTATGCAGACCGTCAGTTCGTCGCCGACGTTCATGCCGTGGAGCTGGTCTTCGCGTATATTGAACGTGAACCAGATGTCGGAGAGGTCGGTCACGGTCATGACGGGACTTCCCTGCCCCACCAGTTCTCCCTGTTTGGGATAAACGTTCGAAATGACACCGTCGGCGGGAGAAACGAGATAAAGTTCCTTCAGATAGGAATCCACCTCCTGGATTGCACCTTCAGCCTGATGCACCAGAGCCTCGGCGGCCGCCTTGTCTTCGGCGCGGGCACCCTTGACAGCCATGTCGTACTGGCTCTTGGCAGCCTTTGCCTGGGCTACGGCAGCGTCGTATTTAGCCTTTGTCTCGTCGTATTTCTGGGCGGCTATCACCTTTTGTTCATAAAGATTCTTAACGCGCTCGAAGCTCTTCTTCATGATGTCTTCCTGCACAAGGGCCTGCTGCCAGAGTTCATACGCACCGGCTATCTGCTCTTTCTGAGCGCCGTTCTGGGCCTTGGTGCTCTGAGCCTTTGCCGCAGAGCGGGCGGCCTGAGCCTGGGCGAGTTTCGCTCTCACCTGGGGAGAATCTATGAATGCTACGGTGTCTCCCTTGTGAACTTCCTGGCCTTCCCTGTAATAGAGTTCCGTCACATGTCCGGGAACCATGCAGGAAATGCGATATTCCGTCGCTTCGGCTTCGCCCTGAATCACCCGTGGACGGGGTTTGCTTACCAGATACCCCACCAGGGCGATCAGGAGCACCACGCCCACCAGGGCGCCTACTCCGATGAGGAGATTGTAATTCTTCTTTGCCATTTTGCTTATTTCTTTTGTTCTATTTCATTCCTTCGGCCTTGCGGAGCGCAGCCGCGGCCATCTGCAGTTCGGTGCCGGCATCCAGGCAGTCGCTGTGGGCGGAAAGCCAGGCGGTCTGGGCGGAGAGGACCGTGCTGGTGGAGATGACCCCTGCCTCGAAACCGATGGTGGCCGTGCGGAGGTTCTCCTCGGCGCTGGCGAGATGGGCCTGCGCCATGGACAGTTTCTCCAGCGCTTCGCCATAGGTCTTGCGCTCACGGGTGACCTGGAGTTCGATCTTTTCCTTCGCATCCTCCAGCTGGGTACGGTAAAGGGACGCCTCCGCCCGGGCCTTGCGGTACTTGTTCGTGTTCTCGAGCCCATGGAAGAGCGGGATGTTCACCATCACGCCGGTGCTCAGCATCCCCCCGTTCCAGGTCTTCTGGATACCGTTGAAGGGATTCGGGTTGGAAACCAGCCAGTTCGC
>ONFK01000137.1 GCA_900317065.1 uncultured Bacteroidales bacterium | reverse complement strand
GTCAGCGTCGTCTTGCCTGATCCGCTCTGCGGCGCGGCGTTCGCCGTCGCGACGGCCACCACGGCGCTCTCCGCGTCCACCGCTGCGCTGGCCTGCGGCCTGTGCGTTAGCGGCTGCGAGAGCTGCGGGGGTAAGATCCTGCTTGCCGTACTTCTCACCGTTGCAGATCCAGACCTTGATGCCGAGGCATCCGACCTTGGTGTTTGCAACTGCAAGAGCGTAGTCGATATCGGCGCGGAATGTATGGAGAGGAGTACGTCCTTCCTTGAACATTTCGCTGCGGGCCATTTCGGCTCCGCCTACGCGGCCTGCGATCTGAACCTTGATACCTTCGGCACCAACGCGCATTGCATTGGCGATGGCCATCTTGATGGCGCGCCTGTAGGATACACGGCCCTCGATCTGGCGGGCGATGCTGTCGGACACGAAACGTGCATCAACCTCGGGGCGCTTGACCTCGTAGATGTTGATCTGCACTTCCTTGCTGGTGACCTTCTTGAGCTCTTCCTTGAGCTTGTCGACCTCGGTGCCTCCCTTTCCGATGATGAAACCGGGACGGGCTGCATAGATGGTGACGGTGATGAGCTTGAGGGTGCGCTCGATGACGATCCTGCTGAGACCGGCCTTTGCAAGGCGGTTGCCCAGATACTTGCGGATCTCGTAGTCCTCGGCGATCTTCTCTGCGTAGTTTCCACCACACCAGTTGGAATCCCAACCGCGGGTGATACCGATTCTGTTGCTGATAGGATTAGTTTTCTGTCCCATAATTATTTCTCCTCCTGAGCTTTTTTGACATCAAGAACCACGGTAACGTGATTGGAACGCTTGCGGATGCGTCCGGCACGGCCCTGAGGGCAGGGACGGATGCGCTTGAGCGTGCGGCCTTCGTCAACCATAATGGTCTTTACATAAACATTACCGTTGTCAAGCTCTTTTGCCTGATCCGGATTCTTGGCCTCCCAGTTGGCGACTGCGCTGCGCAGAAGCTTCTCGAGCCTGATGCTCGCTTCCCTCTTGGAGAAGTGAAGCAGATCGATGGCGCGGTTGACCTCGACGCCGCGAACGGTGTCGGCCACAAGACGCATCTTGCGGGGAGAAGTAGGAACATCATTCAATTTGGCTACTGCGGTGACCTTCTTTGCTACCTTGAGCTTTTCGGCCATAAGTCTTTTACGTGCTCCCATAATTACTTATTGTTTCCAGAGTGACCCTTGAATGTACGTGTAGGTGCGAACTCACCGAGTTTGTGCCCTACCATCTGCTCAGTAACGTAAACAGGAATGAACTTGTTTCCGTTGTGAACGGCGATAGTATGGCCGATGAAGTCCGGGGAGATCATGCTGGCGCGTGACCAGGTCTTGACCACCTCTTTCTTTTTGCTGCCATCATTCATAGCGACGATCCTCTTTTCGAGTGCTTCCTGAATGTATGGTCCTTTTCTTAATGAACGACTCATATTCTCTAAGTTTTACCTGTTACTTCTTTCTTCTTTCAATGATGAACTTGTTGGACACAGCCTTCGGATTGCGTGTCTTGTAACCCTTAGCAGGCAAGCCCTTGCGTGAACGAGGATGTCCACCGGAAGCGCGGCCTTCACCACCTCCCATAGGGTGATCGTGAGGGTTCATGACAACACCACGGTTGTGAGGACGCTTGCCGAGCCAGCGGCGACGTCCGGCCTTTCCGTGGCTCTCCAGGTTGTGATCCGTGTTGGAGACGGTACCTACCGTTGCGCGGCAGGACACGAGCACCATGCGGGTCTCGCCCGAAGGGAGACGAAGGATTGCGTGGTTGCCTTCGCGTGCTGCGAGCTGTGCGGATGCACCGGCGGAGCGGGCCATTGCGGCGCCCTGACCGGGACGGAGCTCGATGTTGTGCACGAGGGTACCTACAGGAATCTCGGAGAGAGGGAGGCAGTTGCCGACCTCGGGAGCGACTCCGCTGCCCGAAGCGATAACCTGACCAACCTTGATGCCGTCCGGAGCGATGATGTATTTCTTGACTCCGTCTTCGTACTCTACGAGAGCGATGCGTGCGCTGCGGTTGGGATCATACTCGATGGTCTTGACTGTAGCGGTGCATTCGTCCTTGGTACGGAAGAAGTCGATGATGCGGTACATTCTCTTGTGACCGCCACCGATGTAGCGAACTGTCATCTGGCCCGTATTGTTACGGCCGCCAGTGCTCTTGAGGGGTTCAAGAAGAGCCTTGTGAGGCTTCTTGGTAGTGATCTCGGCGAAAGTGCTGATGACCTTGTTCCTCTGACCGGGAGTTACCGGTTTGAATTTTCTTACTGCCATGATTCTTGCCCTCCTTAAATGTTAGCGTAGAAGTCAATCTTATCATCACCTGCAAGAGTGACAAAAGCCTTCTTGAAGTGATTCATACGGCCGGTGAGAAGGCCTGCCTTGGTGTAGCGGCTCTTCCTCTTTCCGTGATAATTGACTGTATTGACATCGGCAACGGATACGCCATAGAGCTTCTCCACTGCATCCTTTATCTGAAGCTTGTTCGCCTTGCGGTCTACCACAAAGCCGTAACGGTTCAATTTCTCGCCCTGAGCCGTCAGCTTCTCTGTTACTATTGGCTTAATGATTATTCCCATCGCTCAAATTATTTTTTCCTTTCTGCGAGGATGTCCTGCACGCCGTCGACCATCACGAGGGTGTTGGCCTTTACGATAGCGTAGGTGTTGATTTCGTCAACAGTGATGACATCGGCATAAGGAAGGTTACGGGATGAAAGAAATATATTGTCGGAGTTCTTGGGAAGGACGAACAGCACGTTGCGGTCGCCAGCCTTGAGGTTGGTGAGGATCTGTGCGAATTCCTTCGTCTTGGGAGCGTCCATCGCAAAGGGCTCTACCACCACGATAGCCTTGTCCTGAGCCTTGTAGCTGAGGGCCGAGCAACGGGCGAGGGATTTGACCTTCTTGTTGAGCTTATTGTGATAGAAGCGGGGAACGGGACCGAATACACGGCCGCCGCCGACGAAGATGTTTGCCTTCAAGCTTCCGTGACGTGCACCGCCGCCGCCTTTCTGGCGACCAAGCTTCTTGGTGCTGTGAGCGATCTCGCTGCGGTCCTTGGTCTTGGCGTTGCCATGACGCTGGTTTGCAAGATACTGCACTACGTCGAGATAGATGGCGTGATCATTGGGCTCGATGCCGAAGACGTCCTCTGCGAGGTCGATCTTCTTTCCGGACTCTGTTCCGTCGATTTTGTAAACAGGAAGTTTCATAATTACGCCTCCAAAATTAAGTAAGAACCCTTGGCTCCGGGTACGGAACCTTTGACTACAAGCAGATTGTTCTCAGGGATGACCTTGAGGACCTGAAGGTTGAACACCTTTACGCGGTCCTGGCCCATGTGCCCTGCCATGCGCATTCCGGGGAATACGCGGGAAGGCCATGAGGATGCACCCATGGAACCGGGGTGACGAAGACGGTTGTGCTGACCGTGGGTCTTACCGCCGACACCTTGGAAGCGGTGACGGTGCACAACGCCCTGGAAACCCTTACCTTTGGAAGTACCGACAACGTCCACGAATGCCACATCCTCTTTGAAGATGTCGGCAACGGTGAGAGTGTCGCCAAGCTTGAGTTCGCCCTCGAAGTCTGCCTCAAACTCCACGAGTTTGCGCATAGGAGCGACCCCTGCCTTTGCAAAATGGCCCTGAAGAGCCTTGCTGGTGTGCTTTTCTGTGGTTTCGTCATAGGCAAGCTGCACTGCGGCATAGCCGTCTTTTTCTACAGTGCGGATTTGCATGACAACGCACGGACCAGCCTCGATGACGGTGCACGGGAGGTTCTTCCCGTCGGCACCGAAAACGGAAGTCATTCCGATTTTCTTTCCAATTAATCCAGGCATTGGTTTGTTAATTAATTGTTTATAAGTACTTTAATCAAGTAACCCCTTTTTTGGGGGCTGCAAATATACGATTTATTTTCCAAATTACAATGGATTAAAGTTTTTTGCTATATTTGTACAATATATGATGACTTTGGACATACTCGGGTTTCTTCACCTGGGTTTTGCAGATATAATAGACATAATAGTCGTGGCGCTGATTCTCTTCGTGGCCTTCCGCTGGCTTAGGGGATCTTCCGCCGTGAACATCTTCATAGCGATACTCATGCTCTTCGTCATCCGCATCGTAGCGGTGGCGCTGAACATGAAACTCCTTTCCGCCCTTCTCGACACCATCATCGACGTGGGAGCGATTGCGCTGATAGTCATTTTCCAGCCTGAAATCCGGCAATTCCTCAGCCGCATGGGGCGTTCCACGGGCATCACCGGAGAGCGCCGCAACCTGATCGACCGCCTGCTCGGCCGCAGTCCGCACGCCCTCGACGACGAGGCCGCGAAGGAACTCTCCCGCGCCTGCTTCGAAATGGCCGAACAGAAGACCGGAGCCCTCATAGTGCTTCAAAGGCGGAACAGCTTGCAGGACATCATCGATTCCGGAGACACCCTCGATGCAGACATCCGCAGCAGCCTCATAGAGAACATCTTCTTCAAGAACTCGCCTCTGCACGACGGGGCTATGATAATCGGCGGCAACCGCATCATCGCAGCCCGCTGCACCCTCCCCATCACCGACCGTACGGACATCCCATCCAAGTACGGAATGCGTCATAAGTCTGCCATAGGCATCAGCGAACGCAGCGATGCCGACGTAATAGTAGTAAGCGAGCAGAGGGGCACCGTTTCCTTCGTCCGCGACGGAGTAATCACCCAGATCAACAGCCGCAACCAGCTTAAACTGATGCTCGAACCTTCGCAGAAATGAATATTGAACTCAAACTGGGATTCGACCGCATCCGGTCGATGATAGCCGACCGCTGCAGCACCGACTACGCCAGCGGCAGGGTTATGGAGGAGAAGTTCAGCACATCTGCCGAAACCATACGCCGCAGGCTGGTACTCACGGATGAGATGCGTCTCATAATGATGTTCGAAGAGGCCTTCCCCACCACCGGATACATCGACGCCATCCCCTTCCTGGAGCCCCTGCAGAAGGAAGGCTCACGCATAGATGTCCTCAGCCTCGCGAAACTGGGGACCCTGATAGACACCACGCGAAGGATAGTCCACTTCTTCTCCGGCACGAAAGACGGCATCTACCCCAACCTCAAGGGGCTCGCCCGCAGCATCAACGTTTT
>ONFK01000241.1 GCA_900317065.1 uncultured Bacteroidales bacterium | reverse complement strand
GGTCGAGAGGCGGTGGGCGATGATGAAGGATGTGCGCCCCTTCATCAGGGACTCTATCCCCTGCTGTATGAGTTTCTCGGTGCGGGTGTCGATGGATGAAGTGGCTTCGTCGAGAATCAGTACGGGAGGGTCTGCAACGGCAGCGCGGGCGATGCTGAGCAGCTGCCTTTCGCCCTGGCTCAGGTTTCCTCCGTCGGCATCAAGCATTGTATCGTAGCCGTGGGGCAGGCGGCGGATGAAGGAATCGGCATGCACGGACCTGGCAGCGGCTCGGCATTCGTCGTCGGTAGCGTCCAGACGGCCGTAACGGATATTCTCAAGCACGGTCCCGCTGAAGAGTTTGGTCTCCTGCAGGACGGTCCCGAGGCTCCTGCGGAGAGATTCTTTCGATATTTCAGATACGGGGAAGCCGTCGTACTTGATGCTTCCGCTTTGGATTTCGTAGAAGCGGTTGATCAGGTTCGTGATCGTGGTCTTCCCTGCTCCGGTTCCACCGACGAATGCAATCTTCTGTCCGGGATATGCGGTCAGCGTGATGTCGTCCAGAACCTGCTTCTCAGGTACATATCCGAAGTCCACCGTATCCAGTTCCACCAGCCCTTCCAGTTTCTTCAGACTCCCGTCCGGCCTCTTCCACGCCCATAATCCGGTCCTATGATCTGTTTCGACTACGCCACTAGCCGGTATACCCTCACCGACCGCTGCGCTCCCGGCATGTGCCGGCAGCTCCGCCCCTCCCATCGGGGACGATGGGCCCCTCCCTCTAAGCCGAGGGTGGTTCCCTGAAAAATCTCCAGATTTTTTAGGGGAACCAGGGTGGCGTAGGTCCTGTGAGGGTATATCGGCAGTGGCGTTGACCAGAACCACTTTCCCTTCGTCCGGTTCCGGGGTTTCGTCCAGGAGGGCGAAGAGACGGTCGGCGCCGGCGGAGGCCATCACGATGCTGTTGATTTCGTTGGAAATCTGCTGGACGGGGCGAGTGAAATTGCGCTGGAGGGTGAGGAACGAAACAAGGGTGCCGAGAGTAAGCACGGAGCCGTTCAGGCCGAGGAAATACCACTGCGAGAAACCGCCCAGGGCGATCAGGGCTCCGGCGACGGACAGCGCCACGTAACCGAAATTGCTGATATTGTGGTTGACAGGCATAATGATGTTGCCTATCTTGTTGGCATTGTACACGCTGGCACGGAGAGCCTCGTTCAGCACCTCGAACTCCTCGCCCGTCCTGTCCTCCCGGCAATAAGCCTTCACGACCTTTTGCCCGGACACCATCTCCTCTATGAATCCGTTCACCTTGCCGAGATTCTGCTGCCTCTGCACGAAGTATTTCTTGCTCAACTTGCCAAGGCTGGTAGTCACCCGGTAGATGCACAACGCCATGATCACCGTTATCAAGGTCAGGGGCAGGCTGAGGACCAGCATGCTCACGAGAGTAGCCACGATGGTAACAACGGACTTGACCAGGTTAGGAATGCTGCTGCCGATGACCTGCCGCAGGGTGTCCACGTCATTGGTATACACCGACATGATGTCGCCGTGCGAATGCGAATCGAAGTAGCGGAGGGGAAGGCTCTCCATGTGGGTGAAGAGGCTGTCGCGCAGTCGGCGCATGGTCCCCTGCCCTACATAGATCATGAGCAAATTGTGCAGATAACCGCAGATTATGCCGACAAGGAGGATGGCTCCGAGTTTGACCAGGGCGAGCGCCAATGCGGAATATGCGGCGTCCAGATCCGCTCCGGAAGCGAGCATGGGCGCGATATGGTCGTCTATCAGCGTGCGGGTGAACAGCGACGTCGCCAGCGAAATGACGGATGAGACTGCAATGCAGATGAACACTACGACGAAATTGATCTTGTAGTAGCGCAGGACGAAGGCGAAAAGGCGGCGGACATTGGAACGCTGTTTCATTGAGCGCGGCCCTCCGCACCGTCGAAATCCCCTTCGCCACCGGAAGTCTGCATGGCGTAGATATCTTTATATATGTCGTTGGTTTTCAGCAGATTCTCGTGAGTGTCGAAGCCGTTCACCCGGCCGTCGTCCATCACGATTATCCGGTCGGCATCCTTGATGCTGAGTATCCTCTGCGAAATGATTATCTTGGTAGTCCCCGGAATCTTCTCCGCGAAGGTCCTGCGGATGGAAGCGTCCGTCGCTGTGTCGACGGCGGAGGTCGAGTCGTCCAGGATCAGCACCTTGGGCCGCTTTAGCAGGGCCCTCGCTATGCACAGGCGCTGCCTCTGGCCCCCGGAGACATTGGTCCCTCCCTGCTCGATCCAGGTTTCGTATCCGTCCGGCATCGCCTCGATGAACTCATCGGCGCAGGCCTGCCTGCACGCCTCCCTGCATTCTTCCAGAGTGGCATCTTCCTTGCCCCAGCGGAGATTGTCGAGTATGGTGCCGCTGAAGAGTACGTTCTTCTGCAAGACCATCGCTACCTCCTTTCGAAGGGCGCGCATGTCGTATTTCCGGACATCCTCTCCCCCGACGCGTACGCATCCCTCCGATACATCGTAGAACCTTGCAGGAAGATTCCCCAGCGAGCTTTTTCCGCTGCCGGTACCGCCGATGACGCCTATGGTCTCGCCGGATTTTATATGCAGGTCGATGTCTTCAAGGGCATAATCGCCGCCCTGTTTGTAGGAGAACCACACGTGGTCGAAATCTATGCTGCCGTCCGCAACCTCCGTCAAAGGCTCGGCCGGATTGCTCATGTCGGGTTCTTCTTCAATCACTTCCGCTATGCGGTGCATGCTGGCGATGCTCTGGGTAAGCTGCACAAAAATCATCGAGAGCATCATCAGCGAGCCGAGGATGGTGGTGATATAACTGAAGAGCGAAGTCAGCTGGCCGGTGGTCAGGCTGCCTTCCAC
>ONFK01000021.1 GCA_900317065.1 uncultured Bacteroidales bacterium | reverse complement strand
TGCGGGAGAGGAAGATTCTATCTCGTAGAAAGGGCCCATGACGGTGCCGTCTTCGGTAGGGCCGTCGTTGTAGGAGTTGAGGGCATCTCCGCCGAAGGGCTCATCCTGCACTCCCCACTGCGAATTCACGAAACGGGCGCCGCGGGCGGGAATCGCCGTCAGAAGCAGCGTCAGCGTCCCTTGCTGCGGGTCGAATGCCAGCACCTTTCCCTTCGTACGGCTGCCGCTGACTCCTATCTTGGAACGGAACTTCCCGTCGATGCTGAAGGCTATCACTCCGTTCTCCGCTTTCAGGCGGCCTTCCGGCATCGGGCCGAAATAGTCGTCCTTCACCACCCGCCCTTCTCCTTCTTCGTCGTAGGGGATGAACACGGTAGTGGTCTCGGAAGGATTGAACATACCCAACATCCATACCGACGGCATACCGCTCTCCTCGGTCCAGGGCTCTACTCCCTTGTTGGTGATGGTGTTTTCGCTGGTGTAAGCGACGAACTGCAGGCCACCGGCGCCGATGCCGAGGACATCTTCGAGGGTCTTCCTGTCGAGCAGGCTGATCTTCCGCTGCATGCGCATCCGGAACTCCGTGCCCTTGGCATTGACAAGGGTTACATCCTTTCCGAAAGTGGCTGTGGACGAGCTCTTTGCGACCGTTTCGAAGGTTTCGGTGTCGAAAGGCGCGGGGACTTTCCAGTTGGGAAAAATCTGTTCCGCTCCCTTGGCGAAGTACCAGGAGTTCTCTCCCCCTTCAGGCCCCAGCCAGAAGCGTTCCTCGCCTCCGTAATTGTTGAACTGCGGGCTGACTTCGCCAGACTCAATGAACTTGTGGTTTATCCATCCGAAGCTGCGGCCCTTTTCCCCCGCGGCGGTGGATGTTGCTATCCTCCCCTGCCAGGCCGGCACCGCCAGCACCCTCGCCCTGCCGTCCGGCGAAGAAAGTTCTACCGTTTCTATCCCTTTGTTTTCCAGGAACTGCCTGTCGTAAGAGTAAGTCTTCTCCATATCGATTGAATTTTGTCCGCATGCCGAGAGCAGCAGTGCGGCGAAAAGAATGGTCAGTAGTCTTTCGTTCATGATCCGCAACATTGGATGCAGCAGCTAATATACAACATATCAGCCAATTATACAATAGAGAATCGGCCGATTCGACCGATTCTCCTACAAGTAAGTATTTAACTGTCAATATGTTGGCTGCTGCAACGTTTTGTTGCCATCAAGCCTTCCAGGGCCGGATGGCAACGCAGGCATTGTGCCCGCCGAAGCCGAGGGAGTCGGAGATGCCGAGGGTGCAGGCCACCTTCTCCGCCTTGTTGGGCGTGTAGTTGAGGTCGCACTCGGGATCCGGAGTGTCGAGATTGATGGTAGGAGTGACGATGCCTTCCTTGAGCGAGAGCACGGTGGCGATGGCCTCTGCGGCGCCGGCGGCGCCAAGCATGTGGCCGGTCATGCTCTTGATGGAAGTGATGTGCGCCTTGTAGGCATCCTCTCCGAGGGCGAGTTTGTACGCCTGGGTCTCGGAAGCATCGTTAAGATGGGTTCCGGTGCCGTGGGCATTGATGTAGAGGACATCGTCCTTGCTGTATCCGGCTTCCTGAAGTGCCAGTTTCATGGCCTGAGCCTGGGTAGTGCCGTCCGGGCGGGGTGCCGTGGAATGGTAGGCGTCGCAGGTGTTGCCGTAACCGACGATCTCGCCATAAATCTTAGCGCCGCGCTCCTGCGCATGTTCGAGGGTTTCCAGCACGAGCATCGCTCCGCCGTCGCCCATCACGAATCCGCCGCGGTTCAGGTTGAAGGGCAGCGACGCGTATTTGGGATCTTCCGAACGGGAAAGGGCCTTGGCATTCGCGAAGCCGGCGATTCCCAGAGGGATGGATGCATACTCGCAGCCGCCGCTGATGATGGCATCGGCATAGCCGAAGCGAATGGCCCTGTAGGCCTCGCCGAGATTGTGCGAAGAGGTCGCGCATGCGGTCACCACATTGATGCAGGGGCCCTTTGCGTTGTTCTTGATGGCGATGTGGCCGGCAGCGATATTGGAGATCATCGAAGGGATGAACAGCGGAGAAATCCACTGTCCGGACGGATCTTCTATGATCTTCTGGGTCTCCTTGAACTGAATTTCGAAACCACCGATGCCCGAACCGACATACACGCCGAGACGGAAGGGATCGATGTTGGCATCTTCGCCTTCGGACTTGAGCCCCGAATCCTGCATTGCCTGATAGGCTGCGGCTACACCGTACTGGGTGAAAAGCGCCTGCTTGCGCACGAAGGCCTTGTCCATCCCATACTGCAGGGGGTCGAAATCCTTGATCTTGGCTGCGATATGCACCGGCAGCAAAGAAGTATCGAATTCAGTGATTGTCTCAATGCCGCAGACTCCGTTCTTCAGGTTGTTCCAGAACGTGGGGACATCGTTTCCGATAGCGGAAATGATTCCAAGGCCTGTGACTACTACTCTGTGTTCTTTCATATCAAGTAATTATATCGTACAAATATAGCAATTATTTCCGTTTACCACTCCAGTACGGCCGTCGCGCTCAGCAATCCGGCGCCGAAAGCGCTGAATACCAGAATATCGCCCTCCTTGAACATGCCGGCCCTGTTGCACTCGTCGAGCAGGATAGGGCAGGAAGCGGAAGAGGAATTCCCGTGGTCCCGGATATTGGTAGGAAACTTTTCCGGCTCCACTCCAAGATTATCTCTGATTGCGTCGATAATGCGGAGATTTGCCTGGTGAATCATGTAATAACTCACCTGTCCGGGGGTCAGGCCGGTATCCGCAAGGATGTTTTTTATGTCACGGGCCGAGGTGGTGACAGCGAACTTGAAAACTTCGCGGCCGCGCATGACAAGAGGGACCTCAGCTTCTTCCTTGTTTATGTAGGGCGTATTCTGCAGTTTATGGATCTCGTACAGCTTTTCCGGATCCGGCTGGGCGGAAAGACGGGTGCCTTTCAATTTGTCGCCTTCTCCGAAAACGGCTGCGCCGGCTCCGTCGCCGAACAGCACGCAGACGCTCCGGTCGGCCCAGTTGATCATCCTTGAGGGTTCCTCGGCACAGACAATCAGCACCTTGCGTACCTTCCCGGAACGGAAATAGCTGTCCGCCATGTCCATTGCATAGATGAAACCCGGGCAGGCACAGTTGATATCGAAGCAAGGGCAGGAAACGCCCAGTTTCGATGCCACGATGCAACTGAGTCCGGGGGTTACATATTCATTCACGACATTGGAACAGATAATCATGTCCAGCTCGGACAACTGCACCCTGGCATTCTCCACAGCCTTCAAAGCCGCATCGACGGCAAGGTCTTCAAGTTTCTCGTCGCTTATGACATGGCGCGATTTAATCCCCGTACGAGGGAAAATCCATTCATCGTTGGTGTCGAGGAATTCGGACAGGTCGTCATTGGTGACCTGTATCTTGGGAAGAGAGCTCCCGGTTCCTAAGAGTTTCATAATCGAAGTTTAAGTTTGGTCCGGGGCAAAGATAATAAAAAATCAATTCTTATGCAAAAGCCTGACCAGCAACGCGAGAAGCATCAAAAGGAACATCAGCACCGATGCCCTGCCAACCAGGTCGCCGTGGCGTACAAAGAAGGTGGTGCGCGAGCTCAGGTTGACCTGTCCCTCAAGTGTGCAACGCTCCCACCATCCGGTAGAAGAGAGTATTTCCCCGCGCCGGTCGATGATGGCGGAGATGCCGGTGTTGGCGCAGCGCGCGATGTCCCGACGGGTTTCGATGGCGCGCAGGCAGGAATAGCTGAGATGCTGCCTGTAGCCGGGGGTGTCCCCCCACCAGGCATCGTTGGTGATGACGGCGAGCATCCGGGCGCCCATCTTGACGTAGCCGGTGCAATACTCCCCGTATACGGATTCGTAACATACAGGCACGCCTACCATTACGCATTCCCGACTTCCGTCCCCCGCCGGTTTGAAGTGGCGGACGCAGGCGATGTGCTCCTGCCCGACGCACCTGCCCATCACTCCCCCGAGCTTGTCATCCAGGGGTACGAATATCTTCGGATAGGGAGTGAGTTCCGTGCCCACCACGAGCTTGCTCTTGTGGAAGATGTCTGCCCGGCCTGAAGTGTCGGTAAGGATGGCGGAATTGTGGTTCACCACCCATCCGTTCCCGAAGCGCCGTGCAAGAATGTGAGGTTTCGAACGCCTGTCGCGGTAAACGTCGTATGTGGAGGCCCCGAAGAGCAGTCCGGCACCGGGATAACGGTCCAGGAAGGCCTGGAAACTGCGGAAAGTAGGGCTCGAATTGATATCGTCCAGGAAAATGTCTCCGGTGAAGGTCTCCGGAGCCAGCAGCAGCCCGGTCCAGCTGCTGTCACCCTTCAGGGCCTCATCGTACAGCCCGAGCAGGACTTCCGTCTGCTCCGCCTGGCTCATCGCCGTGAACTTTTCGTACGGATCGAAGTTCGGCTGGGCTATCACCACTGGCACGCTTCCCTCGCTGTCTTCCTTTAGATAATGCCAGATATGTGCGGAGGCGGCGTATGGAAATCCTATCACGAGCGCCGTCCAGAAAGGCATGGCCTTGCGGACCAACGGCTTCATCTCCTCTCCCGTCAGGCTCCTTAGCAGCCAGAAAATGCTTAAGTTGCTCACCCATACCCACAGGCTGCCGCCGAGGGAGCCGGTGATTTCGTACCATTGGATGCTGCGGGTGCTCTGCGCGAATGCGTTCCCGAGCACCAGCCACGGCCAGGAGATTTCCGCGGCCTGCAGATACCACTTCTCCCAGGCGATCCAAAGGGCGGCCAGGAAGATGTAGGGCAGAATGCCGGCCGTCCGCCTCTTGAACATGCGATAGGCCCACCAGACCGCCGCCATCTGGAATGCGTTGGCGAGCACCGCGAAAACGGCGCCGCCGACCGTGGCGTTCTTCACCCACCAGGTGGTGGCAGCGTTCCAGAGGACGAAACACAGGTAGACCATCAGCCAGAACCGGCGTATGCCATGCCTGTCCGCGATGTCTTCGGCCACCAGCAGCGGCACGAGACCGAAGAGTGCGAAGAATCCGCAGTGCGGCACCAGCCACGGCACGCTCATGAACGCTGCGGAGAGCAGCACGCAGAGCCAGACGGTCAGAAGAGGCCGTTTCATGCTTCTTCCTCCTCTTCTTCGAGCATGTTGCCCGAGTATTTGCGCCATTTGTCGAGCAGGGCCGTCATGTCTTCCGGCACCACGGAATCGAACTGCAGCCATTTCCCCGAAACGGGATGGCTGAAGCCCAGGGTCTTGGCGTGGAGGGCCTGCCTGGGGCATATCTCGAAGCAGTTGCGGATGAACTGCCTGTATTTGGAGTAGATGGTTCCCTTGCGGATTTCGGATCCTCCGTAACGCTCGTCGTTGAAGAGAGGATGGCCGATGGAAGCCATATGGACGCGTATCTGGTGGGTGCGGCCCGTCTCCAGTTTGCATTCCACGAAGGTCACGAAGCCGAAGCGTTCCAGCACGCGGTAGTGCGTGACGGCATGCTTTCCTTCTTCCGGATTGTCGGTCACGCGGAAGCGCAGGCGGTCGTTGGGATCGCGGGCGATATTCTTGTCGATGGTGCCTTCCTGCTCCTTGATGTCGCCCCAGACTATCGCCTGGTAGCGGCGCTCCGTAGTATGGTTGAAGAACTGCTTCGCCAGCTTCAACTGCGCTTCGTCGTTCTTCGCCACCAGCAGCAACCCGCTCGTATCCTTGTCGATGCGGTGAACCAGAATTCCGGCTTTTTCAGGATCTGTGGAAGATTTAGCAAAATCTGCGGAGGTGTCGGTGTCCGATGCGGACGCCATATCCGCCCTCGGATGTAGAGGGAGGGGCCCAGCAGAGCTGGGAGGGGCCGCAAGGCCGGCTTGAGCATCGGACACCGCAACCGCAGCGGTTTGAGGGGGTAAGCCTTGCACGGCGGCGTTCAGATGATAAAGCAGGGCGTTGACGAGGGTGCCGTCGAAGTGGCCGTGGCCCGGATGCACCACCATCCCCGCCGGCTTGTTCACCACGAGCACGTCGTCATCTTCATAGACGATGTCGAGAGGAATGTCCTGAGGGATGAGATCGACGCCGCGGCGCCGGTAAGGCATTACGAAACGGATCACGTCTCCCGGACGCACGAGCAGATTCGCCTTCGCCGTCTTCTCCCCCACCTTGACATATCCCTCCTTGATGGCACACTGGATACGGTGACGCGAAGTGTCTTCGAGGTGCGCGGCCATGAACTTGTCGATGCGTATGGGCACCTGCCCGGCATCGACGTTCAGACGGAAATGTTCGAACATTCCCTGTTCTTCGTCCTCGACTTCGATTATTTCGTCTTCGTTCCAGTCCATGGAATGGCTATTTCGAGAGTTCGGCGATTTTCCCCTCGTCGGTGGTCAGCCAGAGAGAAACGGTGGCACCCATCGTAAGCGGCCCGCCGGAGATGGACGGACTCTGCTTGTAAACCACGGCATTGAGGGAATCGCTGTAGGTCCTGACCTCCTTGTCGAAATTCAACTTGCCTATATTCAGGGAGTTGTCGTGGACGGCATCTACTGCGCGAAGATATTTGAGGCCTTTCACGTCGGGAGCGTAAGTACGGTTATCCTCGCTGTTGAGACCGACCATCAAGTCGATCACGGATCCACTTTCTATCTGCGAGCCGGCAGCGATCTCCCTGCTGTTGAAGAACTGCTTCAGCACGTTGTTGGTGGCGATGTCGTTGACATAGATCAGCCTGCCCAGATTGAGCCCGCGGGAAGAGAGTTCCGCCTTGGCCTGGCGCATGGAATAACCTACGAGCAGAGGCATGGTGACCTCCTTCGCGGTCTTGGCATTGGTCGTAAGCTGAATCGTACGTCCTTTCTTCACCTTGCTTCCGCCCTTCGGGAACTGGGCGAACACGGCGCCCTTCTTCATGCGGCGCACATATACCGAGTCGGTAATCTCCACCTTGAGCCCGATGCGCCCGGCGTTGTAACTGGCCTCTTCGAAGGTCATATTGGTAAAGTCCGGCACCGCGATTTCCTTGTTGTGCTGGGTGCCTACGGACAAAAGGATGTTCGCCGCGACAAGAACGACTACGACGAACAGAACTGCAAGTATCAGGTTGCGGACAATCCAGTTCGAGAGGATGCCGCCTTTTTTCTCTTCTTTATTATTGTTTGCCATAGAATGCAAATATAGGAATTTCTGCTGAAATCCTATATTACAAACCGCTCACGACCACGTCCACCGGACAGTCCCAAGGCTCAGGATTGAGGTGGTTGACGATCTTGGAGGAAGGCGCTATGCCGACCTTCTTGCAGCGGATATGCGGCAGGGCCCGGTCGTAATAGCCGTTTCCGTGCCCCTTGCGGTTGCCTTTCACGTCGAATCTCTCTCCGGGGATGATGGCGAATTCTATCTCTTCCGGTTTCACCAGAGGGCAGTCTTTGGACGGCTCGCAAATAGTGAAGGGACCGCGCACCATGCGGTCCGGGTCGTACAGCCGGAATTCCATGTCCGTATGATTGAGGACGACGGGCAGGGCAATGCGTTTCGCGCCGTGCCATTTGGCGATGAAATCGTGAGTTGGCACTTCATCTCCTATCGACCAATATGCAAGCACAGTGGAAGCGTTCCGGAAATCCGGCATCGCCTCCACAGCTTCGAGTATGTTGTCCGTACGTATCAGCATCTTTCATCAACGGGGGCCTCCGGGACCTCCGGGGCCGCGGCCGCCCGGACCGCGCATCTGTCTGCGGTCGAATGTGCCGAAGCGGTAGGTCAGCGACAGGATGATATACCGGCCCAGTGTATTGTTCAGTACTTCGCTGTGATAGTTCGACGCATCGGTAACCGTCAGGTTTTTCGCCTGGCCGAGGATGTCGTAGCCCTTGAGCGCGAGCGTCATCTTCTTTTTGAACAGAAGTTTCTGGATTTCGGCATTGAGCACATATTCATCGGGCTGCTGCGTGGAATAGCCGTTATACCAGTTGTAGTTGCCCTCCGCCTTCATGGTGATGCCCGGCGCATCCCATGTCCAGTTTGCGGTAAGGCGGACCTGATTGTTGAAAGTGGTGGTCTTGGAGTCACGTATGGTGTACCAGCTCTTGTTCATCCGGGTGCGGCCGGATGCGGTAAGCTCCAGATTGTCCGAACGGTAGGTAGCGCGGAAGCGCTCCGTTATGCCGAGCGACTTGATGGTATTCACGGTAATATGCTCTTCGAACCATGCATCCTTATTCCAGTTGCCGTTAAGTTCGTCCATGAATGCATAGTAATCGCCGCCGGCGGTGTAGGTGCTCATGTCGATGTTGTCCCCCACATAAGAAGAGGACTTGCTCCAGTTGACCCGTGCGAAATTCGAAACCGAGAAGTTCGACTTGGCGATGGGGATGTTTACAAAACCGTTCACGCCTGCATTCATATTGTCGGGGCCGTTGAAAGGCATTGAATAAGCGGCTCCGTTGTCATACCAGGTAAGGCTGACGATGGGGTTCTGCACGTATCCGCCGTTGAAATTGATGTTGAAGGAAGTGAAACTCTTCTTGTTGTTGTAGCGGATGTCTCCCCTCAGGTTGTGCGAGAAATAAGGGGTAAGTTCAGGGTTACCGAAACTTACGTTCAGAGGGTCGCTGTTGTCCGGAACAGGCATCAGCTGACGGGTGGAGGGCTGCGAAGAACTTCCGCGGTAGAACAAGCGGGCATTGGCATTCTCGTTGAACTCCCACCACAGCATTACGCGGGGTGAGAAATTCCAGCGGAAATCCTTGTATTCCATAGGCTTCCAATCTCCGGTCAGGGAATTGTAGCGAGTGGTGCTGTTGTAGGTATCCGTCGGCAGGGCGGCAAAGCCGAGCTGCGCGCGGGACTTCTCCTTCTGGTACATCACATTCACGCCTATCTCCTGATTATGCGACTCGTTCTGTATTTCGTTGGAATACACATACGACTTGGTATTCAGGATATTGTCCCATGTATCCTTCTCAGAAGACGACTTCGACCAGGAATAGCGGTAGTTGGCCTCCACATAGAGATTGTTTCCTATCGGTTCGGTGTAGGTCACACGCCCCATGAGAGTGCTGCTCTTCTGGTTCGACTTGATGTCCTGGTCGATGGTGGTCTTGACGCCAAGGGTGTTGGTCTCGGACCAGTTGATGGAATTCAGGTCGTTGTTGCTGAAGGAGTAGCGCCCCATGACGGTAAGCGTCCTGCCGGGTATGCCAAGGCGCTGGCGGAATAGCAGGAACCCGCTGGTGGTCACGTTCTTGTTGTTGCCGGACTGCAGATTGTCGGAGTTGGTGAGAAGGTCGGTGCCGCTCTTGGAAAGGGAGTCGGCATAGCGTGAGGTCTCGTTCTTCTGCGTGTAATCGCCTCCGCCGAAATTGATGCGGGGTTCAAACAATATGGAGGTATTCTCACTGAACTTGTGGTCCAGACGGACGCCGATGCGATGTCCGTTCGTGCGAGTAAGGCTGGAGCCTTCGGAACGGTCGATGAGGTTGTAGTCGTCGTTCACGTAGGTAGTCTTGTCGCTGCTCTCGAGCACATCCTTCCCGGTATGGTTGAAGAGATAGTTGGAACTGAGGTCCATGTTGCCGTCCAGCAAGGTCCAGGCGCCGTTCGCGCCTGCCATGTAGGAGGTGGTGATGCCGTTGTTGCCTCCCCATCCGCCCTGGCCGCGTCCCATGCCGCCGCCACCGCCGCGCATGTTTCCCATCATCGAGCCTGCAAGGTCGTTGAATCCGCGGTTGTTGGTGTTGTTGCCGTTCAAGATGACGCTGAGCTGTCTCTCCTTGGTGAAATTGCCAAGGAATGCCGCTCCCTGGTAACGCCAGTCGGGGTCTGTCGCGTTGTCGGCGGGAATATCCCGTCCGGCTCCGGCCATGATGTTGCCGAAGGCTCCCTTCATCATTCCGGGCTTGATGTCCAGGTCGATCACCTTCTCCTCTTCACCGTCGTCGATGCCGGTGAACTCCGCCTGCTCGCTCTTCTTGTTTATGACCTTTAGCTTGTTGATTATCTTGGCCGGGATGTTCTTCGAAGCCAGCTGGGGATCGTCGAGGAAGAAGGTCTTGCCGTCGATGGTGATCTTCGTGATCGACTCGCCGTTCACGGTGATGGAACCGTCTTCGCTCACTTCCACGCCGGGAAGCTTCTTGAGAAGGTCCTCAAGCATGTCGTTCTCGGTGGTCTTGAAGGAGTTGGCATTGTACTCCAGAGTATCTTTCTTCACCACTATGGGATTGCCCACGGCCGATACGCTGGCAGCGTCCAGCATCTGCTTGTCGGGCTCCATGTTTACCTTGCCCAGATTGACGTCTGCCTCCACCTTGATGGTCTTCTCCCAGGTCTTGTAGCCGAGGAGTTCGGCCTTGAAGAGGTAGGTACCGCGCTTGACCTTGGCAATGGTGACATCGCCGGTATCGGTGCTGAGGTTGTAATAATCGGGTTTCTTCGCCCCCTCGCGGGTAAGGGAAACCGTTGCAAAAGGAACCGCGTCGCCATTGGAAGAATCCAGCAGCACCGCGGTCACTTTATTCTGGGCAGCCAGTCCGGCGGCGGAAAGCAGGCCGGACAGCAGTATAATCATCTTTAGAATCTTCTTCATACGGGGAGTTAGATGCACGCGCGCGAGGAAGGTTTATTTTATACGGTCGGGATTTTGCGAAATAAATTTCTCCCATGAGGACGCTCCACCCTTTCCCGGGGAAGTGAGCGGACTCTTGAGCTGATAAAAGTGGCACATCGCGATTGAGAGGGCGTCGGTCGCATCCAGGTACTTGCTCTCGATGTTAATGCCCAGCGTGCGCCCCACCATGAGCGCGACTTGCTCCTTCGATGCGGCTCCGTTGCCGCAGATGACCATTTTGGCCTTGCGGGGGGCGTACTCGCACACGCTTACGCCGTGGGAGATGGCCGCTATCATCGCACTCCCCTGCGCCCGCCCCAGTTTAAGGATGACCTGGGCGTTCTTGCCGTAGAAAGGAGACTCTATGGCCATATCGGTGGGGTGGTGCAGTTCGCAGAGGGCGGACACCTTGGTGTGTATGCACTCCAGCTTGTCGTAAGGGTCCGCTATCTTGCGCAGGTCCAGCACCCCCATGTCGACATAGGAAGGACGGACGGCCGCATCGACACGGACAATCCCGAAACCAAGGATGTTGGTTCCGGGATCTATGCCGAGTATGACGCGTTCGCTAGTCAATGATGTCGAAGCCTGTGTATGGACGCAGAACCTCGGGGATCACGATTCCTTCCGGGGTCTGGTTGTCCTCGAGGAGGGCGGCGACCACGCGCGGAAGTGCGAGGGAAGAACCGTTCAGAGTGTGCGCGAGCTGGGTCTTGCCGTTCTCGTCGCGATAGCGCAGATGGAGCCTGTTCGCCTGGAAAGACTCGAAGTTGGAAACCGAAGAAATCTCCAGCCAGCGGCCCTGTGCGGCACTCCAGAGCTCGAAATCGTAGGTGATTGCGGAGGTGAAGGACATATCGCCGCCGCAGAGCCTCAGGATATGATACTTGAGTCCGAGCTTCTGCACGAGACTCTCCACGTGGGCGATCATCTCGTCGAGCGCCTTGTAGGAATCTTCCGGCTTCTCGACGCGGACGATCTCGACCTTGTCGAACTGATGCAGGCGGTTGAGTCCGCGCACGTCCTTGCCGTAGGATCCGGCCTCGCGGCGGAAGCAGGGAGTATAGGCGGTCAACTTCTGCGGAAGCTGGTCGTTATTCAGAATCACGTCGCGGAAGATGTTGGTGACAGGCACCTCTGCGGTGGGCACGAGGTAGAAATTGTCGAGACCGACATAGTACATCTGCGCCTCCTTGTCCGGGAGCTGGCCGGTGCCGAAACCGGAAGCGGCGTTCACCACCACGGGGGGCTCGGTCTCCTGATATCCGGCCTTGGTAT
>ONFK01000226.1 GCA_900317065.1 uncultured Bacteroidales bacterium | reverse complement strand
TTTTTTATTTTTCATGGAAAAAAACCTCCCTCGATCAACATGTTTATAGATATTTTAGCCCTGTTTTGACGAAAATACAATAATTTTGTGAAATATAATTTCAAAAAGCGTAAGAAAATCTTAATCACAAAAAGAACAACAAGATGTATTGTTTAATGTGAAGATTACCACAATATACAGATAAATGCCGCAGAATATCTACAGACGGTAGAATCTGCGCGCTTTGCGGTCTATTGACATATCTGTCAGAAACAGGTTATAAAGGTGCTATAGGGGAGATTTATGCCCTGAAATAAGTATTCGGGGAAGTGGGAGTATGAAGCTTCAGATCGCAATAGTAGACGATCTGGCGTTTGACCGGCAACGGCTCGACCAGGATATACAGAGCTGGCTTGCAGCGGAAGACGGAACACTGGGCACTGTCCGGTGTTTTTCGGATGCTCAGGAACTGCTTTCCCAGTTTGAGCCGGGGGAATATCATATCATCTTCATGGACATCTGCATGGATGACCTGAACGGGATTGAGGCGGCCAAAAGAATACGGGCGATGGATACCCGGGTGCTTATCATATTCCTGACCAGTTCCGAAGAATATGCCTTTGATGCCTTTCCGGTGCATCCCTTCGACTACATTCTGAAGCCATATAATAAGGAAAGACTGGATGCAGTTCTTGCCGAAGCAAAGAGAGTTCTCACCGCGGAGGAGAAAACCATCGAGATCCGCGCGCCGCGAGCCAGGTACGTCCTGTCGGTGCGAAACATCAGCGCGGCGGTCTCCAACGGCCATTCTNGCAACAACACCTTCGGCGAGGTGGAAGCGGAGCTCATGAAAGACGGGCGGTTCTTGAACTGCAACCGGGGCATCATTATCAACATGGACCAGGTGGCTTCCATGGACAGCGAAGTCTTCTATATGAAGAATGGTACCCAGTATGCCATGCGCGTGAGGGGGCGTTCCCAGATTATCCGTGAATTCTCCCAGTATCAGCTGGCGAGAATGCAGCAGCGGGGGGAAGGCCTATGAGTGAGGAATTGCGGCACTTTCTCCAGCATCTCCTGGAATTTGCCGTGCTGCTGCCTGCCGGTTTTTTTGCATTCCTGCCGGTAGAAGACAAACTCCGCTACAGCGACAGAAAGACCGATCTGCTGACGGGAACACTGCTCATTGTATTCGCCGTCGCCGGTTCATGGGTCTGCACGAGATACGCCGTGACAACCAACACGGTGCTGGTTCCCGGCATGGTGATTCTGTTTGCAATATACTGCAGACTCGTGACAGTGGGTTTCGGGCAGAAGATGTTCTGCTTCGCAAACGCGGCGATGATTAGTGCATTTGCCGCCGCCTATACAGGATATCTCACGGCACCGATGGAACTGAAAGAACCCTACGAACTGGCCTTTTCATTCCGGGCGGGACTGATATCGTTTCTGCTGAACATTCTGCTGGGCATTGCATTCAGCCGCACGCTGCGGGTCAAGATGCCGCGGATCCTGCGAGACGAACGTCTCGAGGGCATGTGGCAGTGGCTCCCGATGATTCCGGTGATAATGACCAGCATTCTGTTCTGGGCAGAACCCATGGATCTGGACCTGGTCATGAGCGGAAGAGTCCGGGAGATTACCCTGGTGATGCTGGCGCTCATTCCGATTGTCATGTTCGTACTGTACCACGTATTCTGGCAGACCTTCATTCTGCTGACGGAGAGTGAGACGCTGGCAAGACAGAACACCTTCTTCCAGGTAGAGCGGAGGCGATACGATGCGCTGCGCAAGCTCATCGATGACACAAGGACCATCCGGCATGACTTCCGGCAGCATCTGCGGGTCATCAGCCAGCTGGCACAGGAAGGCGACGTCGAAGAACTCCGGGAATACATTGCACCGCTGGCGGAAAGCGTCGAGGCGGTGAAACGGTATTCGAAGAACATCGCCGTGGACGCGATAGCTTCCTACTATGCGGAGCAGGCGGAGAAGAATCAGACACAGATAATATGGAAGATCAATCTTCCGGAAGAACTTCCCATGGAAGAGGCAGAGTACTGTCCCCTTCTCGGAAACCTTGTGGAAAATGCGCTCGCTGCCGTATCATCTCTTCCGCCGGAACAGCGGAAGGTCAAGGTGGTCACCGGGATACCCTCGGAGAACTTCCTGGGTATTACGGTGGAGAATCCCTATGAGGGAACCATCCAGCTGAAAAACAACGGACTGCCGAAAACAAGCCGGAAAGGACACGGCGTAGGCCTGGAATCTGTGGCCAATACCGTCGAGCGGCACAATGGCTTTATGGAAGTAAAAACAGATGACCACATTTTTGCAGTGAATATCCTGCTGAATTGTGATAGAGCAATTGACAAAGATGAGTGAAATATTGCACAAAAGTCATCAGAAAATCTTAAAAAATGGTTGCCTAAAGTGCATGAAAGATGCGATAATAAGTTATAAGTGGCAGTAGGTATAGGTGCCACTATGCGTAATTCTCCTTACAAAATTATTTATAATATGTTTTTTATTTTTTGTGACCGACAGGTTTTTTTGCTGTCTGTATAGTTGTAGGGCATCGAAACTTGTCTTGAATAATAAAGGACATTCCATCAACGCAGAAAACGCAAATACATTTTAAGAAAACGGGGTGCGAAGATGTTTGGAAAAAGTTGGGAAATGATTAAACGAGGAATGGCAGTAGCACTGTCGGTAAGCCTTCTTGCCGGTGCCATGTCTGTATCCTCATCCCTTCCGACGGCGGCAGCGTCCACCAAGCGTGTCGAAGTAGGCACGAAGGGCAACGTCACCATCAACCTGGACGGACGTGAAGTCTGGCAGGCGGCAGCGGATGCGATGCAGAAAGCACAGCCGGTAACAGGCGATATCGCAGATCGGATCATGGCGCAGACCGGTTCCAATGGAAACCCGGTCGTGCTGGAAGACGACATCTATAAGATGGAACTTCCGGCGAAGGCCCTGAAGGGACTTCCCACCGGTCTCGGTATGGAGATGTATATCTCCGCCGGCGCAGAGGATGTTGCGGAAGATTATACCGCAGCAGAGGAAGGAGAAGCCGCAGCAGTTGTTGCTGAGGTTGCTTCCGCGAGCGATCTGGAAGCAACCGGTGTGGCTGAGAAGCCGGTAAGAGACTTCTTTGCTTCCTCCATGTTCTCTCTGATTAAAGAGAATGACGAGGCTGCTCCGGCCGGAGGGGCTGCAGCTGCAGGCGGAGAGGGATATGAGCTGAACGGTTCAGAGCATATCTACTTCGTG
Source organism: uncultured Bacteroidales bacterium (assembly GCA_900317065.1). Taxonomy (GTDB): domain Bacteria; phylum Bacteroidota; class Bacteroidia; order Bacteroidales; family UBA932; genus Cryptobacteroides. The sequence continues at coordinate 681 of ONFK01000226.1, read as the reverse complement.
CTGAGCAATGCGACCGACCAGGATGTCAACTACACCGTCAAGCTCGGCGACCTTGAGATTCTCAAGACCAAGGTTCTGAAGAGCCACGGCGATACCACAGGCGTGATCGGCGCCAGCGTATCTGACCTCATCGGTGTTCCGGCGTCCACCTCCAATATGGTTCGTGCAACCGAGTCCGATATGGCAACCGCTTCCAATCTGATGGAAGATGCTGAGCTCACCGACGATGTGGTGGCAAAGGTTGTCCGCACAACCCTGAAGAACTTCTTCATTATATATAGAAGCGAAGAGACTGCTCTCGGCACCAAGGCCATGGTAGTCACCACCGCTGATATGAAGTTCAAGTCCAAGGATGGCGGCGTATTCACCACCCGTGGTGATAAGATGGTTCTCGCCGTAAGAGATATCGATAAGAACACTGTAGATTTTGCAGAAAACTACGATGCAACTGAAATTGAGCCCGTATTACTTCCTGCAAGAATTCCAAACCTACTTGTCAATGGTACAACCGGTATCGCTGTAGGTATGGCAACCAACATTCCACCACACAATTTAGGTGAGGTTATTGATGGATGTATTGCGTTAATAAGAAATCCTGAATTAAGTGGAGAAGTATAACCTTGTTGGAGTCTAGAAGTAATTAAATTGAAGACAAGAGAAGAATCTGTGAAAGTTTGTGGT
>ONFK01000041.1 GCA_900317065.1 uncultured Bacteroidales bacterium | reverse complement strand
AAGAGTTCTATCTATGCCTATATATCCCGATCTTGAAGCAGAAGATGTAGACATAATTTGTCGGCGATTATTGTTATATTTGTGAGTAAAGCCAATCATTATGCAAGTCCTCAAATTCGGCGGCAGTTCAGTCGCCAACGCCACTAATATATCGAGGGTTCTCGATATCGTATCCAAGGCTGCCCGTAAAGACCGGGTGGCCTTGGTTTGTTCCGCAATATCCGGCTGCACCGACACCCTGCTCGGCCTGGCCCGCACCGAGAGGGGCAGTGCGGAGCGCGCGGTGATGCTCGAGAGCCTGAAAACCAGGCACGGCGACATTATCCGCAGGCTCTTTACCGGTGTCGAGCGCGAAGCGGTTTCTTCAAAGATTGCGGCCCTGTTCGACAAACTCGCCGTCGCTCCGGAAGACGAGATGGTCACCTTCGGGGAACTATTCTCCACCACCATCATCGCCGAGAAGCTGCGCTGCGAAGGCTTCCGCACCAAGTGGCTGGACTCCCGCATACTGGTCATCAAAGACAACACCACTCTCACATATAATAATATTTCTACGGCGGTGGCCCTCGAGCCTGAGGTGGAAGTTTTCGTCGCCCCCGGTTTCATCGCCAGCGAGTACGACGGCAAGGTGACCACCCTCGGTCGCGGAGGCTCCGACTTCAGCGCCGCCCTTTACGCCGCTGCCACGAAGGCATCCCGCCTGGAAATCTGGACGGACGTGCCGGGCATCATGACGGCGAACCCCAAGCAGGTGCCCGCCGCCCGAACCATCCCCGAAATGCCGTATCAGGCGGCCTTGGACATGGCTTCCCACGGTGCAAAGGTGCTCTATGCCCCCACCGTGCAGCCTGCGATGGAGGCCGGAATCGCAATACACATCCTCGACACCTTTGAACCGGAGAATCCGGGTACGGTAATCAAAGCCCTTCCAGAGGCTGAAGTGGCTGAGTGGATGGGCGTTACCAGCGTGGATGACACCCGCCAGGAGGAGTCGCTGCTATGCCTGGTCAGCAACGGCCGCATCAACGGCGAGTCCGCCTGCGCCAGGACCGTGGACTGCCTCAAGAAGGCTGGCATCAGGACGCTGTCCTGCTCTTCGGACGGCACGAATGTCTACGCCAGCGTCCGTTTGGCCGTAGCCGGAGAGGCTCTGAACGCCATCCACAGGGAGTTTTTCGAGACGGCCCCCGCTACGACCGTCAATCTGTATATCGCAGGAAAGGGGGCGGTCGGCTCTGCTCTGGTGGAACTCATAAACGAATCCTCCGAGCGCATCGCCCGTCGCACGGGCAAGGTGCTGCGCATCGCTGGAATTGCTGACAGCCACGGCTGGACGCTGTTCCCCTCCGCGACGGGCAAAGGACCCGTCGGTGACCCACAGGAGGCCACCTGTACGGGTATTGCCCGTCCGATAGTCCTGTCCGCTCCCCGCGGCAGCATCTTCGTGGACGTCACCGACAGCGAAACAATCTACAAGGAGTACGAGGGCTTGCTGCGTGAAGGCCTGAACATCGTAAGTTCCAACCGCCGCGCGCTGGCAGTGCCCTTCGTGGACTACGCCGCAATGCAGGCGGCCGCCCAGGAAAACGGGGTTTTCCTACGCTATGAGACCACCGTCGGATCTGCCCTGCCCATGCTTGAAAGCATCGCCGCCGGAGCCAATTCCAGCGACGAAATCCTCTCCATCGAGGCCGTTGTCAGCTGCACCCTGAACAGGATTCTCTCCGAATACACCCTCACCCCCTGCAGTTTCGCACAGATAGTGCGGAAGGCTCAGGACGAAGGCCTTACCGAATCCGACCCCCGCATCGACCTCAGCGGCAGGGAGGCCCTACGCAAACTTCTGATTCTCGCCCGCGAGGCCGGTGTGCCGCTGGAGGAGGAAGAGGTGGAGATAGAGCCGGTCATCGGTCCGGAGTATGCCGGACTGTCGCTGGATGAGTTCTATGCCCGCCTCGAAGCCGATGAACCCCGCTTCGCCGCCCTTGAGGCTGCGGCGGACGCCGCGCATCAGCGCCAGCGCTTCGTGGCCTCGCTTGAGAAGGATCCCGAAGGCCCGCACGGCTACAGGGCTTCCATCAAGGTGAAGAACGTGGATGCATCGCACCCCGCCTACCGCATCACCGGCACCGAAAACGCCATCATCATCCGCAGCGCCTACCATCCCTACCCCCTGCTTATCCAGGGTGCAGGCGAAGGCGCCCGCCTCGCCGCCGCAAGCGTGCTGAATGATATTCTGAGGTAATTCGTTATATAATTCTTATTATACTATTATTTCAAAAAACATTTCACAAGTTATGCCTTTAGTAAGACGTCAAAGCCCTGCAAGTATTAATAAAAAAAATATGCTTCTAATACTTATTCTGTCGCTATTTGTGTATTCATGTAATAATCCATTTAAAAAGACAACATCCATGGTTTTCTACAATGATACTGATATAAAGATAGGCGTTTCAATCGTGAATGATTATGGCTGGGCACAGAAATGGATAAAGGATATTCCATATGATACTACTATGGTATCATTGATTCAAAGGAAGTGTGATGGTTTTTCATCGGTCCTTCCGAATTCGACATCATTCTGGCGCGAGCGTTTTGAGTCATTCGAAGACTGGTTTCCGACCACGTGCGATTTTATTCCATTTTTTGTTATAGACCGTTCAATATATGACGCCAAATGGAACGAAATACATGATTCTGAGCAATTCTATACTCAGTTTTATGGCGCTGATGAATATCTTGTGAGGTATGATTTGAAAATAAACGATATTTATTCATTGTTGAATATAGACGGCGCTTTAGAACTTCATTTCCCTCCCGACGAGCGTATGAAAGATATCCATATGTGGCCTCCCTACGAAGAAGTAGTAGAGAAATACAGCAAATGACCTTAACTATACTTACACTGCACTATGCGTAAATGCCTTTTTACATCGATTATTGCGCTGGCATTGCCGGTGGCGGTTCTAGCGCAGAATTACTTCGGTGCCGGTTATGTCCACGCCATCAGTCCGGACGAATCGGAAAGTGTCCATTTCAACGGTCTGTTTCTGGGAGGCGGAACCACTTACAGAATCAGCAATTCCCTGTCATTCGAGCCGGCAATTTATTACTCGTTCCTGACGGAAAGTGGCGAAACATCCGGCAGCATCTGGAGTTCGTCGGGAGTGTCCGGTGCCATATTTGATTATGACAGAATCGAGCACAAGTTCGACATCCCCCTCAATCTCTGCCTTGGCAGTGAATTCGAGCCCGGCAAGAGGATATTCGTTTCTGCCGGCCCTGCGGTTCAGGTCGGGCTTGTCTCGGATATGAAATACAATGTGTCCAACAGCGATTTCGGGAGCCGTGAATCCGATTACGAGGCAGGAGGAGACAAGCGACGGCTGAATGTTCTTGCCATGGCGGGTCTGGGTGTTGATCTGCAGAAGGTCAGGTTGACACTGCACTACAGCACCAATCTTCTGCCATACTACGAAGGCAACGCCTCAAAAGACAGGAGGCACAATATTTCGGCAGGGATCCATTATCTTTTCTGAAAAACTCAGAACCTCACCCCAACGCCCGCATTCAGGAAACTGGTGCGGGCGTATGGGTTGATGGTGTATGATGCCGTGACGGGGATGCGGGCGCCGGCTATGTCGAGGTCGCGGGTGTAACGAAGTTCGAGATGGATCACGGCGAAGTCGCGGGTGTAGTTTGTGTAGGCGCCCTTCAGCACGCTGGAACCGCAGAATAGCGACAGCTTTCCGCCGTTCTCAAATCTGTGATATGCTCCCAGTTCCAGATAAGACGAAAACGTGTTCCTCCCGAGGCTTCCGTCGGCTTGCGGCAGCCAGCTGCCGAATACGAAGGTGAACCATCTTGCCGCAAGCGGCAGGCTCTCCGGCTCATAGCATACAATCCCTTCCAGCACGTGGGTGCTTTCTCCCTTCTTGAAATTGAAGTAGTTCTCCGGAGCGGTGTAGCTGCTGCCGTGGTAGAAGTAGTCGGCGAAGTGGAATGAGAAATCCTTGTAGTTGTAATAGAGGTCCCAGTCTATCTCCTTGTACCTGCCGTCTATCGCCAGGAAACCGAAACTCTGCAAGGTCCATCCTCCGTAATTGAAACTCACCGATGGCGAAAATTGCGTGCCGCAGACCTTGTCGCCGCGCCAGATGTAGGCCGAGTACAGTTCCACCGAGCCGTCTATGCTGAATTCTTGCGCCCCCGCCGTAAATGTTGCAGCGATGGCCGAAAGTGCCAGTACAAGTCGTTTCATATTGCAAAATTACATTATATTTGTATAAAATTGAAATTATGAAAGTAGCTCTCGTTGGTGCCACGGGTCTGGTGGGCACAAGAATGCTCCAGGTGCTGGAGGAAAGGAATTTCCCGGTGGATGAACTCATCCCCGTCGCGTCCGAAAAATCCATTGGCCGGAAGGTCTCATTCAAGGGCCGCGACTGGACGGTGGTATCTGCCGAAGATGCCATCGCCGCGAAGCCGCAGCTCGCCCTCTTCAGTGCCGGCGGGGAAACTTCGCACCAGCTCGCGCCGCTCTTCGCCGCTGCAGGCTGCCGCGTGGTCGACAACTCATCCTTCTGGCGTATGGATGCTACGAAGAAGTTGGTTGTGCCGGAGATCAACGGCGACGTGCTCACTGCCGACGACTACATCATAGCCAACCCAAACTGCTCCACCATCCAGATGGTTTTGCCCCTCGCTCCCATACATAAAGAGCTGGGAATCAAGCGCATAGTGGTATCAACCTATCAGAGCGTCACCGGCACCGGCTACAAGGCTATCGCCCAGATGAACACCGAACGCGGCATAGCGGAGAAGGAAAGGCCTGAAGGGGATCCGCTGGCTCCGGCGACCTCCCTCGGACACTGGGGCGAGTATCCCGCCGTCTACCCCTATCCCATCGACCAGAACATTCTCCCGCACATCGATTCCTTCCTTGACAACGGTTACACCAAGGAGGAGATGAAGATGGTGAACGAGACTAAGAAGATACTGCGCGACGACAGTATCGCCGTCACCGCCACCACCGTCCGCGTGCCGGTACAGGGCGGGCACTCCGAGAGCGTCAACGTCGAAACCTGCAAGCCCTTCACCATCGCGCAGATCCGCAGTCTGATGGCTTCCGAGCCCGGGGTTACCGTGCTTGACGATCCCTCGCACAACGTATATCCCATGCCGCTCTACGCCTGGGGCAAGGACGACGTGTTCGTGGGGCGTATCCGCGAGGATTTCAGCCAGCCGAATACTCTCAACTTCTGGTGCGTCAGCGACAATATCCGCAAAGGCGCAGCCACCAACGCCGTCCAGATCGCCCAGCTCCTTCTCGAAAAGGGCCTGATCTAGGCCAGCTCAAAGAATCGGATATAGTTGCGGACGGCCTGCTCCAGGTCGGCTGTCAGCACGTGCTCGTCGTCGCGGTGGGCGAAGCGGATGCTGCCGGGGCCGCAGATGATCTTGCGGCGGAAGTTCGACAGGTGCGGGGCGTCGCTGCCGAAAGCGACCGGCCCGCTGGGGAAGCCCTCGAAAACGGTATATGCCGAAGGGATGTCTCCTCCAACGAAGCGTACGCTTACGCTCTCGCCGTGCACGGAGTTCATCATCCACTCATGCACCTGTGCGTCGGAGGCGAAGGTGGTGCGGAAATACAGGCGGCACTGCAGTTCCGGGCTCAGTATGTTCTGGGGATTGTCACTCACCAGCTTACCTATATTGTATGTAGTGTCTCCAAGTACGTCGTCGAAGGGGAAGTGCTTGGCCCGCAGCGCATTGACAAAATCCACGAATTTCTCTACCGCGCTGCTGCCGAACTGCGGATATCCCGAATGGAAAGCTTCGCCCTTGAACACAAGTTCGTAGGCCTTGGTGCCTTTGGAGGCGGATATCATCTTGTTTTCGGTCGGCTCGCCGATAATCAGCAGATCCGCCTTGAAGGGCAGGCGGGCGAAAGCCTTTGCGCCCCAGGAACCGGTTTCCTCGCCGCTCAACAGCAACAAGGCAAAGCCGTCGCGCCCGCTTGCGGCAAGTTCCTGGCAGGCGGTATACATCGCTATTATCTGCCCTTTGGCATCGCAGCTCCCGCGGCCGGTGACCACGTCGTCTTTCACGTGCGGAGCGATGTACGGCGGCACAGTGTCCATATGGGTGCAGAACACGACCTTGGGCACGCCCCAGCTGAACAGCAGGTCCACGGTGCCGTCGCCGACCTCGAAAGTTTCCACCTTGGGAGCCTTCAGGCGCTTGGCGAGGAATTCGGCAAGCGGCCTTTCCCTGCCCGACGTGGAGTCGAATCCGAGTATGTCTTCGAACAGATTGTAGTCTATCATTTTATTTGAATTCACTGTATTCCGGGAGAGCCAGTTCCGAGAGTATTTCCTGCATGCGGCGGTCGTCGCGCGGGCATACGAGAAGCACCTTGTCCGTATCGATGACCATGTATGAGTCCAGGTTGCTCACGACGGTAAGCTTGCCGCTGGCAGTGCTTGCAAGGATGGAGTTGGACACGTCCTTGATGATGCTCTTGCCCTCGAGCGAGATGGCGTTCCCGTGATTGGCCGGATCCGCCGAGGCCTCGTATAGTGTGCTCCAGCTGCCGATGTCGCTCCAGATGAACTTTGCGGGCAGCACCCACACGTTGTCCGATTTCTCCATCAGGGCGTAGTCGATGGAGATTCTCATGCTCTCCGAATAGGCCCTTTCCACGAGGATGTCACGGTCTATCCTGTCCCAGTCGTCCCAGATGCGTACAAGGTCTGGGCAGCATTTGCGCATTTCGGCCAGCACGACGGAGGCCTTCCAGAAGAAGATACCGCTGTTCCAGAGGAATTCTCCGCTGTCGAAGAACACCTTTGCGAGTTCGGCGTCCGGTTTCTCCGTGAAGGTCTTGGCCTTGACAGGGTCTCCGAGGGAATATGCTGCGCTGCCGCCTGTCACCTGCACATATCCGAAGTTCGTATCCGGACGGGAGGGGACAATGCCGAGGGTGAGCAGGATGTCGTTCTCCGACGCGTATTCCAGGGCGCGGACTATGTTCTTGTCGAACATGGCGTTGTCGCAGATGTCGTGGTCGGAAGGGACGGCGACCATCACCGCCTCGGGATCTTTCTCCAGAAGTACGCGTGCGGTGTAGGCTATGGTGGGGGCGGTGTTCCTGCCGTAGGGCTCGAGGATGATGTTCTCTTCCGGGAGTTCGGGCAGATGCTCCTGCACGAGTTCCTTGTAATCGGCGAGGGTAGCTACCAGGATATGGTCGACGCTGACGCTTCGGGCCATACGTTCGAAAGTGTAGCGTATGAAACTCTTTTCCTGGTTCCATACGCGCAGGAACTGTTTCGGGCGGTACTCTCTGCTGAGGGGCCAGAATCTGGTCCCTATGCCTCCTGCCAGGATTACACAGTATTTATGATCAGTCATATATCGGTATAAAAGCTTGTGGGTAGTATTGAATGTATGTGGTATTGTCTTCCAGTACGACGGTTACGACGTCGAAGTGTACTTCCGCATCGGCGAACTTGCGGTCGGCCGAATGCAGGTAATTCAAGGCGGCTTTCACAAGGTTTCTCTGCTTGGCCGCGGTGACGTTCACCAGCGGATCCGCCGCAACGGGCGCTTTCCGGGTCTTCACTTCCACAAAATGCAGGCCGTTCCCGTCAGCCGTTATCAGGTCTATCTCGCAGCGGCCTCCGCGCCAGTTGCGTTCCAGCACCGTCTGCCCCTTGCCCGCAAGCCAGAGGGCCGCGGCGTCTTCGCCTTTCTTTCCTACAGCATCCATCACGCAAATGTCACTATGGTCACCCCGGTGCCGCCGTGACGTATGTCCTCGTCGGCCACCGACTCCACTCCGGGCATGGCCCGGAGGAACTTCTGTATTTCTTCGCGCAGCACTCCAGTGCCTTTGCCGTGGATGATCCGCACGCTGTGTATGCCAAGCATCTGGGCGTCGTCGCAGTAGTGCATAACCTCGTCCAGCGCCTCCTGCAGGCGGGCTCCGCGAAGGTCTATCTCCGGCTTGAAGCCGAGTTTGCGCGAGGTGATGTTCGCGTCCACCTTCTGCTGCGGCTTTGCGAAGGTCTTGCGGGAGATCTCCCGGAATTCATTGGAGGATATCCTTTCTACTGCATCCGGCGACATTGTGCTGCTGATGCTGCCTATGATTACGGTCACCGACTTGGAAGAAACTCTGGAAACCTCGCCTACCAGCCCGGAGCTGATCACCTTCACCTTCTCCCCGACCTTGAGGGAGCCCTGCTTCTGCACTGGAGCGGGAGCGTCGCCGGCGGATGCCTTGCGGGCCTGCTTTTTCTGCAGTTTCTCGAGTTTGCGGTCGATGTATTCGTCTTTGGTCTTCTTCTGCTCGAGTGCGCCCAGAAAGCCCTGGAGCTCCTGGCGGGCGGCTTTGGTGCGCTCCTTGTCCGCCTGGCTCTCCTTGATTTCGCGGATGGTGCGCTCCACCTGGCGGCCTGCGCCTTTCACTATGTCCTGAGCTTCCTGCTTCGCGCTTTCCAGGATCTTCTTCTTCTGGTCGCGTATATCTTCGAGCTCCTTCTGGTACCTGGCGGCCAGGCCTTCCAGCGCCTTGTCGGTGCTCTTCACCTTCTGGAGTTTCTCGTCCAGGGCCTTGCGCCTGCGGACTATCCTGCGCAGGTTGCGTTCTATCCCCACGTACTCTTCGCCCGCGCGGGTTTCGGCGTCGTGCACAATAGCCTCGGGCAGCCCCATCTTCCTTGCAAGTTCGAAGGCGAAGGAATTGCCCGGCAGGCCCGTCTCCAGCTGGAACAGCGGTTCTATGCGGGCTGCGTCGAAGAGCATCGCTCCGTTCACCACGCCCGTGTCGGCTCCGGATGCATAGAGTTTGAGATTGGTATAGTGGGTGGTGATCACTCCGTATGCCCCGCGCCTGTCCAGCTCGGCAAGGATGGATTCGGCGATGGCCCCTCCCGCCGCGGGCTCCGTGCCTGAACCGAACTCATCTATAAGCACGAGCGTGCGCGCGTCCGCGAAGGAGAGCATCTCCTTCATGTCGGCGAGGAAGGAAGAGTAAGTGCTGAGGTCGTTCTCCAGAGACTGGTCGTCCCCGATGCTGACGGCGATGCGTTCGAACACCGGCAGCTCCGAGCTCTCCGAGGTGGGAATCAGCATACCCCACTGAAACATGTACTGCAGCAGGCCCACGGTCTTGAGGCAGACGGACTTGCCGCCGGCGTTCGGCCCGGATATGAGGAGGATATGTTTCGATGGGTTGAGGGTGACGCTCTGGGGTACGATTTCGCGGCCTTCCTTCGCGAGGGCCTTTTCCAGAAGGGGATGGCGGGCCTTGCGGAGATTCAGGGTGCCGTCGTCGGCGATCACCGGCATGCCGGCTCGGAGGTCGAGGGCCGTGCGGGCCTTGGCCATCAGGAAATCCATCTCTCCCACGAAGGCTGCGCTTGCCAGAAGATCGGGGATGTAAGGACGGAGGAATTCGGTGAATTCAAAGAGTATGCGCTCGATTTCGCGGGTCTCGGCGAAGTGCAGCTCCGCGATCTCGTTCTCCAGTTCTATCAGTTCCGCAGGTTCGATGTAGGATGTCTTGCCGGTGGCGGATTCCCCGTAGACGAAGCCGCTGAGTTTGCGTTTGGCCGAACTGGCCACGGGGATGAGGTACTTGCCTTCGCGTACGGTCACTCCGGCTTCAGCGTCCGCCAGCCCGGCGGCCTGCGCCTGCGCCAGGATGGCCGCGGCCTTCTTCGACACGGCACCCTCCTTGCTGCGCAGGGTCTTGCGTATGTCGAAAAGCTCGTCGGACGCGGAATCCTTGATGTCGCCGTATTTGTCCAGTATCTGCTC
>ONFK01000161.1 GCA_900317065.1 uncultured Bacteroidales bacterium | reverse complement strand
CAAGGCCTCTTTATGATGATGACCAACGGCTTCGGAGCTACTATCGGTACGCTCTCTGCGCAAGCCATCGTCAATAAACTTGTCATGGCGGAAGAAGTAATCGCACAAGGTCCCTTGGCTGTTTGGGATGGATGGAAAGAAGCATGGTACATTTTCGCAGGATACGCCTTCGTGGTCGGAGTGCTCTTTGCAATCCTTTTCAAGGACCCTCAGAAGAAAATCACCGCCAAGGCGGAATAAAATAACCGTTCGAGAACCAGTCCCCGGCAGGGACATAATCGAACACTGCTTTTTCCGACACGCTCCACAGATGCACTCTTACGAGTCCCGCCTGCGGAGCGTGTCCGTCGTTGTCGGCCTTATATACACCGTCGGACTCATAGGGACAATACAGATACAACCATATGTTGCGGCGTCCGTTCCCGCCATATGCCGGAGCGGCATACTTGTATTTGTCGGAGCCCGACTCACTTTCGCTCTCCCAGTTTTCAGCGGGCGAGTACGAACTTGACGATTCAATCATTCTGGCATCATCGATAATGCCGGAAAACTTTTCATACAAATCGCCGGAATAGGATATCAGATAGCAATTCCTCCCGTTTTCCACCCACGAGGCTGTACCCTTGGAGTCGAAATAATTCGTTCCTTGACTGAACTGGTTCGGAGTGTCCCCCGTCTTGCAGAAAGACTTGGCGATGTGAGTATATTCATCGTGCTCGCGGAATACCAGCATCGAATAGACCTCCATGCTGTGGTTCCCCATGTTCGCATACCCGTTGGGATCGAACCCTATCTGCATGAAGGCATATTCCATGCCCACAGGCACATAGTACGAAGAAGAGTAATACCCCACGCAGGTCCTCACATAATCGTTGCACCATGGATTCATCTTGCCTATGTATACCGGGATATCCTTCGCGTAGAGCGACTGCGTCACGGATGCGCCGAAATCCCAGCGCAGGCCGTCGGCCAGCACGGTCATGAAGGCATCTGCGGATGCGCCTCCGCCGAGGGCGGTCCCGCCATACCAGCTCGCCCAGCCATCCGCCCCCCAGTCTCCATTCAGGCCGGACGGAAGCCGTACGCCTGTCCTTCTGACTGTAATCGACCTGCCGTCCAGGGCCCTAACGGCGCTCTTGGGAGAAGGTATGCCCGAGGTATTGATCACTTCTCCATAATTGGCGGAAGAAGCGAACCGCCCGACCACTTCGTTCACCACCCGCACATTCATCTCTTCGGATATGCCGCAGGCAAGTGTGACACGGTATTTGAAAGTTTTCCCAGCCGCTTCCAGCCAACTGCGGACGGAACCGCTTCTGTGCCATTGCAGACTGTTGACCCATAACTGTCCGGACGGCAAGTCCATGCCGATGAAGTCCTCCGGATATATCCCGTCCGTCTCCCCCGCCGGCTCGACGCTGCTGACGGCATACAATGCATCGTAAACCTCGTCCGAAGCCCTGGATTCATATATCTCCTCAAGTCCTCTCACGATATAAGCGCACTCCGTCCCTGTCACATCCAGCGCGATGTCGGGCACATGGAAGGATGGATAAGACGCTGTCAGGGGCATCCGGGCCATCAGCGTACCACCGGAATCGAAGGCACAGAGAGTTCCGGAGCCGGCATCCCGGCTCGACAACACCACTCCGTGGCACAATCCTCCGGAGAGAGCCTTCCCTTCTATGCGGAACAGTCCGTCGTCGCTGACGCCGGGTGTTTCTGAAAGAGAGAAGCTGATGCCGGCGGGATCGTGGTTGCCCGAATGCAGCATTATGGTTTTCCTGGTGCCGGCATAGAAGGTTCCCGGCTGCTCGAAACGGTAGTCGTCTTTCCTCCAATGGTGCGCGGCTCCCTCATTCGAGATGCTGACCATGCAGGAATAGCTGCATCCCCCAAGCAAGCCTATCTGCGCACCGTCATTGGCATAAAAGCGGCATACGGATACGCCTTCGCTGATGGCGGGAACGGCATCGGATTCTATGGTCATCTCTATGTAAGAGGATGCTTCCGTAGCGGCTCCTGGGCGGTCCGTGTAGGCAATCCCGGTATAATTGGGTAGCGAATACAGATAAACCGTCCCCCCTTCCTGCAGCGTCGCAAGATCTCCCGCCGAAAGGCAGTCGCCATCCGTAAATGGAGTACCGGCGACGGCTTTGTAACTCCGGACGGAATTCCATGCATCCGACGGCTTCACCGCGAAAACGGTCGGCGAATTGCACAGTCTTACTCTCGTCACCCTGACATTTCCTCCAAGGGTGCTGCCCGCCGCTTTCAGATCTTCGGACAGTTCCGCTTTCAGTGCAATCCTGCTCATGGCGCGGAACAAAGTCACGGAACTTCTCATCCCGGTCGCAGTCAGCGACAGATTACCTTCTCCTACCAGCAGGACAGGCTTGCGGTCCCCTCCGTAATTCAATGCATAAGTTCCGGCATCGCTGCCCGTCGCGGGGCCCTGCAGGCTCCTTCCGGCATTCCCTATCAGCACGAGCCTGCTGTGCCCGCCAGCCGAGGTATCGAAATCGACATCTCCGGCGGTACGTATTGAAAGGCCGTCCAGATAATGCGTTTCCTTTAGATCTCCGGAGGACGAGTACACCCATATATTCAAGTCGTGCACGGTATCTTCATCATCAATGATGCTGCTCTTCGACAATGGCAGATTGTCGACCGTCAGCGATATCCTGGCAGCTTTCCCGGTATCTCCATCAAGGCCGGAATCCCTGGAGCAAGCCGCTGCGAACATTGCCGAGAGCAGCAGAATCCTTATAATCGTTCTTCTTTTCATCGGTATATAAATCAATTCATTACAAAAGTCTTCCACTCCTGTCCCCACGGAAGGACGGAAAGATTCCAGCAGAGTCTTTCGCGGTCCACGGGCACATCCGGAGAAGCGGAGCCCCAGCCTGTGAGTTCCACATCGGCAATGCGGTATTCATAATTGCACTGCATGGGAGGCAGGGTTACAGGATAGTAATTCTTTATCCCGCACACGGTCAGTTCGAGCACCAGACGGGTTTTCCCCTCGGGATTGGGACAGCAGTAGAAGTCCATCCCAAGGGTTTTCGAAGATGCGCCGGAGAGTGTCAGAGCCGGAACCCTGAGCAGCTTGGCGGACAGCGGCGAAGGAAGCAGGGCGTCGAGGGCGCCCACGTTGCAGAGATCCGCAGCGGACGGCTCGAGCGAAACCGGGACGCTGACAGCGGCATTTACAAGATACACCTTGTCCAGAGTCACCGAAGATCCGGCCGGCAGCCCCTTTGAAAGAAAGGAGGGTGTAAGTTTACCCAGAGAGACCTTGCACACGGCCCGGTCCGCCTTGACGAGTCTGCCGGATGCTCCGGAGAAAGCCCCCACGCCACTTCCAGCCATCAACGGGGCTTCCTCTGAATAATCCGCGAGCAGGAACCTGGAAGAGAGCAGTTCATCCTGCGACTCTATCCTGTCCAGTTTGCCTTCGGGCAGATTCGCAAGCAGCCAGAAGGAGAGATTCTCGCCGGCCGCAAGCCTTGCCGTAAGGCTTTCTCCGGACTGCCGGGCGTGAACGTCCAGCGAACCGTCTTCGCGGAAAGCGAAAAAGTCCAGCCTTGCATTGCTCCCGGGCGCGCTGAAAACTACGGGCACCCTGCCTCGGACGGGAGCGGAGGACAGGGACACATTTGTCCCGATAGTCCCCCATGGCGCCAGTTCTATGCTGAATCCTATTTTCTGCGCATCCGTGTTGGGGAGCGAACAGCTTACGGTACACAGTTTTCCCATCCCGGGGATGAAAGTCACCGATTTGTCGTAGGATGCCACCTTCACCCCGTTCTGCAGGCAATCCCAGCATATCCGCAGGGTCATCTCCGAGGGAATCACCGATACGGCGTCTCCGATGTCCAGAGGGATGCTGCCGGATCTCAGGCCGGTCCAGCTGCCGCTTGCGTAATTCCAGGTTCCGGAGGTAGCAGCCGTCAGTTCCACCTTTCTCACATCATAGTCCGCCTCCGCATCCAGGCCCTCCCAAAGAACCCTCAACTGCGACAGGATGTGGGAGAATTCAAGGCCGACTTCACTGTCGGAAGCCAGCACGTTCTTCTTCTCAGCCACAATCAGGTCCGTATTTCCGTCGGACTCATAATCCAGGAGGGTTTCTCCGCCATCCACTCTCAAGCGTCCTCCTGCCGGGTGGGATGCATAAAAGCTGACCGGGCCCGGAGGGTAATAGTACGCTTCCTCCGTACAGAAGTAATTGTCCGCTTCAGACCATTCCGCTTTGTCTACAAAGTATTCTACCCCCTGTGTCACACCGGCGACCTCGAAGCCGCCGGCCTTTACGCTGGCCACCGTACTTTCGTTCATGCCGCGCGTCTGCAATGCGGCGAACACTATTCTTCCGTCACGTCCGGGCGCCTCAGGATAGTCCTGAACGCCGCACCCGAATACAGACAGCATCGAAAGACCGAATAATATCTGTTTTCTCATTCCTCTGTGTTTTATTCCATTACCACTCCTTCTCCACCGTTCTCCCAGGGTGCGATCGCATTGCTTACGAATACTCCGAGTTCC
>ONFK01000213.1 GCA_900317065.1 uncultured Bacteroidales bacterium | reverse complement strand
AACCTTTTCGCTAATCATTAAACAACTAAACGGCAAATACAGTTCCCTGTTCATCACGCGCAAGATGTTCTTTTACGGAACGCTCTCCTCTATTCCCGCCATGATTGTCGAAGCCCACGGTAGCGTTTCTAAAGCCCTGGACATTCCGTGGCACCATTTTACGGAACCCGTCGTAACGCTCAACTTTCTATGTCTAACCGTATTCTCGTCGCTATTCGGCTATCTTATCTGGAACAGCGTTCTTAAGCGTTTGGGCGTCGTACTTGCAAGTAACTACGGCTACGCCGTCCCCATGGTGACAATGATTACGGCAACCATCGCCCTCAGCGAGCAAATCACCGCCGTTGCCATCGTGGGTGCGGTAGCGATTATCGCGGGCATGGTCCTTGCGGAAATGAGACGCAGCAAATAAAACCGTGATTAGGGATTCACAGTAATATCGGTAAAGCGGTCGACGATAGTACCGTCGGCGAGCGTCACCTTGCTCTCGAAATCTTCACGATCGCGCACCCAGAGCGTTCCCTTCGGGTGGTCGGGAGTCTCGTACTCGCTGCGGTAAACGACAAGCGGTTCAACCGATTCACAATCTAGGGCGTCGGCGGTAACGACGGTGTAGATCATCGTTTCTTTTTTGTAATGGCGATAGCGGTGACCGGCAATTGCTTTCGACATATTACTTTTCCAGAAATGCGAGCAGTTTGGGCATGAGCGCGGTTGCGTCTTTTACGCCGAGATCGTACAGTTTGTCCACGACAGGACCGGGGCCGAGCTTTACTACATCGCCAACGACGACAACAACCGCCTGTTCGATCTGACCTTCTTTACAAGAGCCTACGACAACACCGGCCTGCCCCATGTTTTCGAACACTCCACCCTGGACGGCTCCGAAAAGTATCCGTCCAAGAGCCTGTTCTTCAACCTGAGTTACCAGACCTACCAGACCTTCATGAACGCCATGACCTATCCGCTTATGACCACCTACCCGGTGGCGAGTCTGTCGGAAGAGCAGCTTCTGCGGCTGGCGGATTATTACACCGATTCCTGCCTGAATCCCATGATCATGACCGACGAAAGCATCTACCGCGAGGAGGCCTGGCGCTACCGTCTGATGGACAAGGACGCCGACCTGACGATCGAGGGAACTGTCTACTCCGAGATGCAAGGCGCGGTGGACCTTCACAGCATGGCGCTCACGAATTTCTTGAACACCGTCTTCCCGGGCTCCTTTATCGGAAACGAGTCCGGCGGTCTGCCGGAGTATATTCCGGACATGACATATGAATCCCTCCGGGATTTCCACAACAAATACTACACGCCCTCCAACTGCGCCGCCTTCCTCTACGGCCAGTTTGATCATTACGAAGAATTCCTGGCGCTTCTTGACGAGGCCTTCGCGTCCTTCGAAAAGGTCGAGATAATCGATACCGACGAGAACTACAAGCCGCTGGAAAGCGGGACGGCCATGGAATATGCCTTTGCCGCCGAAGCCGGCAGCGACGCGAAGAACGGCAGCGATGTGTACTACGGAATCATCTGCCCGGAAGCCTCCGAAGAAGACATCCTGGTGCTGGACAATCTTCTTACGCTGCTCCTTGACGACGACGCGTCCCCGCTCATCCAGAAGCTGCAGCAGGTTCTGCCGAGCGGCGATTTCAACGCCTACCTTGAGCTGGAAGGCCCCGAGCCGGCTTTCGTGTTCAGCGCCCAGAACGTGGACCGGGAAAGCGCCGACGTATTCAAAGAAACCGTGGATCAGGTTCTGAAAGACCTTGCAGCCACCGGCTTCTCCGATGAACTGGTGGAAAGCGTCGCCGCTTCCGAAAAGCTTTCCAACGCCCTCAGCCGCGAGTCGGCCAGCGTCGGTGTGGACGTTGTGATCCCCATGTTCGCCTACAACTACAGTATTTCCGACGATCCCTGGTACTATCTGGACTGCGTGGAGACCATCGAACAGATGGAAGAGTACCACAAAGACGGCCGGATTCAGGAAGTGCTGAACAAATATCTTGCGGATCCGCAGCGCACTGCTCTCAGCACCACTTACCCGGAACCCGGCCTGAAAGAGCAGCAGGACGAAGCCCTGGCAGAAAAGCTGGCCGCCGTCAAAGCATCCATGACAGAAGAAGAAATCACCGCCCTTGTGGAAGCCTCCAACGCACAGCCGGAAGAAGACGACGCCTCCCAGTACATCGCGCAGATATCAACTGTATCAGTTGACGAGCTCCCCGAGGAGACCCAGGAATATCCGATCACAGACGAGACCGGCGAGGACGGCATCCGCCGTCTGTCTTCAATGGCTCCTCTGGACGGCGTAAGCTACGGCGCGCTGTTCCTTGATACAAGCGCCATCAGCCAGGAGGACCTTTTATGGTACAGCCTGTACTCGGGTCTTTATACAAAGCTTGATACAAACGCCCACACCCGCGAAGAGCTGGCCTCGCTGATGAGCCGCTATCTGTACAATCTGACCATCGATGTCAACGGCATCGACAACTTCGCGACCGGTGAATTTACTCCCTGCCTGAATGTCAGCTGGATCGCCCTCGACGAGGACATTCAGGCCGGCTACGATCTGGTCTACGAGCTTTTGTTCGACCTGAAGCTCGACGACGTGCAGCTTCTTACAGATGCGGTGAACTCCGCCCGGACGACTCTGAAAAACGAGATCACCCAGGCACCCTACAATCTGCAGCTTTTCCGCGGCTTTGCCCGCACCAGCGAGATGTACCGCTACATGAACTACATGCGGTACCTGGATTACTATGACTTCCTTGGAGAAGTGGAAACCATGCTCCAGCAGGATCCGGTGCAGGTGACGGCCCGCCTTGAGAGCATCCGAGACCAGCTGCACAACGCTTATGGCGCCGCAACGGCTGCCATCGGAAACGAAGAAAGCATCGCCATCCGTCAGGAGCAGGCGGATGCCTTCCTGAAAAAACTTGACAATCAGGAAAAAGAAGCCGCCGTGTACGATCTTCCGGTCCCGGCTGCTTCGGAAGGAATCATCCTGGATTCCTCTGTCCAATATAACGGATATGTCGCCGACTATCCGTCACTGGGACTCGACAGCTTTACCGGTGACCTGGACGGCGTAACAGCTCTGGTTCTTGACACCTATCTGTACCCGATGCTTCGTGACGCCTACGGCGTGTACGGCATTCTGCACGCTGCAATGGTTCAGTACGGCGCCTACGAAATCAGTTACCGCGATACGAACCTTAAGGAGACCTATGACGTATACGGACAGCTGGCCGGCCTGATCGCTGAAAAAGAGATCGATCAGGAAACCCTGAACGGCTACATCCTTTCCAGCTATTCCGGATACGCCCTCTCCCAAGGTGTCCTGACCACCGCCGCGGAGAATCTTAACTATTATATGAGCGGCCTGCCCGAAGGCACCCGTATCAAGTGGATG
>ONFK01000034.1 GCA_900317065.1 uncultured Bacteroidales bacterium | reverse complement strand
ACGGACGTCATACGTCTGCAAATAAAAGAAATAAAATCCTTATTTGCAAACTTTTCTGTGCCAGGTGAAAAACAGTACCAATGAGAGCAGGAAAGTGCTGAAACCTATCCATGCGTTCCAGGAGGCGGGGAGGCGGAATCCTATCTTGTCGATGCAGATGAAGGTGACGGTGACCGCAGTCATGAACGCTGCAGGCAGCATCGTCATCAGGTACCATGCTCCTCCCTTGTGTTTTACGAGGTAGACGGTCGCGGTCCAGAGGGCGAATACGGCCAGCGTCTGGTTCGCCCAGCCGAAGTAGCGCCAGATGATGTTGAAGCCGTCGGCGTTGGCGACGTTGAACCAAAGTAGGGCGGAAGCGGCGAGGAAGAGGGGAATGCCGACGATCAGGCGGTTGTGCACCGGTTTCTGGTCCATCTTGATGAAGTCGGCGATGATGAGGCGCGCGCTGCGGAAGGCGGTGTCGCCGCTGGTGATGGGCGCCGCAACCACTCCGAGAACGGCGAGGATCCCTCCGAGCAAACCAAGCCAGCTTTGCGAAACCTTGGTGACTACCGTGGGCGCAGCGGCTGTCAGGTCCGAACCAACCTCGGCGGCTCCTCCGTCAAAGAAGAAATACGAAGAGACTGCGGCCCAGATCAGAGCTACCAGACCTTCCGTAATCATCGAACCGTAGAATACCGGGCGTCCCAGTTTCTCGTTCTTCAGGCAGCGGGCCATTAGCGGGCTCTGGGTTGCGTGGAAGCCGCTGATCGCGCCGCAGGCGATGGTGATGAAGAGGCAGGGGAAGATGGGCTGGCCATTAAGACCAATCGAGGGGCCTCGGTTCTGCAGGCCGTCCCAGATTTCGGGCAGATGGGGCCATTTGACAAAGAGGCATACCATCAGGGCGGCTGCCATGAACAGCAGCGCGAAAGCGAAGAGGGGATAGATCTTGCCTATTATCTTGTCGATGGGCAGAAGGGTGGCGATGATATAATAAAGGAAAATGATGCCTACCCAGAGCATGATGGCTCCGCGGGTGCCGTCACCGGCCATGTCGCCGAGAATCAGGGCGGGGCTGTAGACGAAAACCGTACCAACCAGCAGCAGAAGTACGATGGAGAATACCAGCATCACTTTCTTCGTTCCTGCGCCCAGATAGGAGCCGACGAGTTCGGGCAGTCCCGCTCCGTCGTGGCGGACGGAAAGCATCCCCACGAAATAGTCGTGCACGGCCCCTGCGAAGATGCATCCCAGCACTATCCACAGGTAGGAGGCCGGACCGAACTTGGCGCCCATGATCGCCCCGAAGATAGGCCCTGTCCCCGCAATGTTGAGGAACTGGATCATGAATACCTTCCAGGTCGGCAGGGGAACGTAGTCGACACCGTCGGCCTTGCTGACAGCCGGGGTGATACGCTTGGGATCGGGGGCGAAGACTTTGTCTACGAATGCGCCGTAAATGGCATAGCCCGCAATCAGGGCGAAGATGCAAAGCAGGAATGAAAACATGTTTTTAGTTCTTCAGTCCTGCAAATTTAATTATTTTACTGCAATTTTGAATAGTGGCAGAGCATGAGTTTGCCGTCGGCGTCCCGAAGGTGCATGCCGTTTCCTTTGCAGTATTTCCAGACCTTGCAGGAGGCACATTCGTCTTTGTGCATCCAGCTGCGGTCCCGGTAGGCCTGGAAACGGTTTTTCCAGACATCCATGAAGTCGTCGGTGTAGATGTTGCCCTGACGATAGTCCGCCCTGATGCTGGGGCAGGCGGAAATGCTTCCGTCCGCCAGGACGGATCCGACGGTAATGCCGGCCGAACATTGATAGAAATGGCTGCGGACGTCTCCTTCGTAATTGCCCAGGAAGCCTTCGCAGCCGTATTCGGCCATGATCCTGCCTTCTTTTCTGGTAGCCTTGATGAATTCCATCAGGCCTCTGAATTCTTCGGGGGAGAGCTGAAGTTCCGGATCCTGTGCGGCCCTGCCTGCGGGAAAGACCGTGAAAAGACGCCATTCTTTCAGTCCCAGGCCGATAAGGTATTCTTTAAGTTCGTTCAGCTGGCCGAAGTTGCGTTTGTTGACGCAGGTTACCACATCGAACGCGATCTCTCCGGAATCGATGACCATTTTGATGGCCGCAGCTGCTTTTTCAAAGGAGCCATTGCGCCCTCGCATCCAGTCGTGAGTCTCCCCGATGCCGTCCAGACTTATCGTCATTGCACGCAGTCCGCACTGCAAAAGCCGCCTATAGCGTTGGGGTGTAAGGGCGAGGCCGTTCGTAACCATTCCCCAGGGGAACTCCTTTTCGTAAATCATCTTCCCGCATTCTTCCAGGTCCGGACGGCACAGTGGCTCTCCGCCGGTGATGTTTATCATCACCTTGTGAGGGTCGGTTGCCGCCGCAACGGAATCTAGGACACGGGCGAAGTCTTCTTTCGGCATGTCTTTTACCGCCGAAATCTGTTTGCAGTCGCTGCCGCAGTGCCTGCAGAACAGGTTGCAACGGAGCGTGCATTCCCAGAACAACTGCCGGAGGGGGTGGTCTTCAAGCAGCCTTGTCCGGACAGAGTTGAAAATGTCCAGAGCTATCCTGCGGCGGAGGGAGAGGGAACGGGACATCAGTCTTCCTTCTTTTCGGTCATGGTCGCGTCGGCGGTGACGAGGTAGCCGCCGGAGTCCCAGTTGCCGGAACCCTTCTTTATTCTTTTAACGTGGAAGTTGCTTTTTCCTAGGATGACGCTCTCGAATTCTCCACCGTTTTCCGTACCGTCGATATCTTCGAAGGTAATGACTGCGTCTTTCAATTCATCGGGCCAGGTATGTTTCAGGCGTTCCTTTGAATACTTGCCGTCTGAATCTGTGAACAAGGTGTCAGAGTAATAGCGGCCATGTTCATCACTGTTTCTCGGGTTCACTGTTACGCGTATGCCCTTCAGTGGCTTGCCGGACTGCGATTTTACCTCTCCGACTATTTTGAATTCGGCGTAAGGCTGCCCATATTCCATCCTCGGCTCGATAATATCGTTGATACTGTCGCAAGAAGAAAACCCGAGAACTGTCATCAGGAATCCATACAGCGTCTTGAACAAGATATTGATTTTGTTTTTCATACTTATGCAATCCGACGAATGTCATAATCTTGCGTAAAGATGGAAATAATTTTTTATATTTGAAAATTCAAGACGTGTATTATGGGTAAACTGTATGACGAACTTACAAAGGATTACCGCTTCAAGGAGGGACTGAAAACCTGCATAAACTGCGGCACCTGCACTGCAATCTGCCCCGCGGCGGAGTTCTACAAATATGATCCGCGAAAGATAGTGGACACCGTCCAGAGAAAGGACGAAGAGGGGATACTGGAGCTTCTCAAGAGCGAGACCATCTGGTATTGCGGGGAGTGCATGTCCTGCGTCACCCGCTGTCCGCGGGGGAACGGCGCCGGACTCGTTGTGATGGCGCTGCGGAATCTTTCCACCAAACTCGGTTATTTCACGGAATCGGAGAAGGGACGCCAGTTGTATCCGCTCACGAAAGTTCTCACTACCAACGTGCTTAAACTCGGCTACTGTGTTCATCCTTCCACATATAAATACGAAGACCATCCCGAGTCCGGCCCCGTGTTTGAATGGGTGCTTAACAATCAGCAGGATGTATACGACCGCCTTGGGGCGAACTTCGGCCGGCAGGGGACAGGCGCCCTCAGGGCCATTCCTCAGGAGGATCTGGATGAACTCCAGGCCATTTTCGACGAAACCGGCGCCACCGAGCGTATAAATTTTGTGGAGGAGTGCTCGCGCAAAAAGGCGGAGGAGATGGGGATGAGCATGGAAGAATATACAAAATACACCTTCGAGCATTGCTCGAGGGGACATTTCAACAATGAGGAGGGCTCGCTATGATATATCAGGGCAAACAGAAAATATGGTCGGATTACCAGAAAGAGATTCCGGACGATCACTGGTTCTATGTACGGAGCTGCATCAGGCAGAGTTTCTTCCCTGCGTCGGAACATTACTTCCTGAAGATATGCCGCGATATGCTGGGCAGGGACATCTATGAATCCGCCCACCATACCACATGCGGAGGAATCGCCTACCATGCCGATACCATTCCTCAGGAAACAGCCATGACCATAGTGGCGCGCCAGTTCGCGCTTATGACCGAAGCCGGATACAAGAATCTTGTGACCTCCTGCATCACCTCCTTCGGAAACTATACGGAAATCCTGGAAACCTGGCGTGAGTTTCCCGAATTGGAGGCCCGCATACGCGAGAAACTCTGGAAAGCCTGCCGCAGAGAGTTCGAAAAACCCGAATATGTCGCGCACGCAAGCGATCTTGTCTACAAGTTCCGCGAAGAGATAGCCGCGCGAGCCAAATACCAACTTGTGAATAAGGATACGGGCGAACCCCTGAGGGTGGTGGAGCACATAGGCTGCCATTATTCCAAGATGTTCCCCCACAAGGGTGTAGGCGGTGCGGAGTATCCCTGCGTGCTGAGCGGAATGGCAGAGGCCTGGGGAGGGAAGGTGATAGACTATCCCGAGCGCAGGCATTGCTGCGGCTTCGGATTCCGTCAGTATCTGGTGAAGGCCAACCGCGGCTACTCCGTGTCGAATACGCACAAGAAGTTCGAGTCGATGGAGCCCTATCATCCCGACATGATCATCACCAACTGCCCGGGATGCCCCTTCTTCCTGGATCGCTGGCAATACGTGATTTCCGAGATGGAAGGCAAGACCTACGGCAAGGACGGGCACGGCATCCCCGTGTTCACTTATGAAGAACTTGCCGGCATGGTGCTGGGCGTAGATCCGTGGGATCTCGGCCTGCAGGTGCATCAGGTGAGCCCCGAGCCTTTGCTCGACAAGATAGGCATACCCTACGATCCCTCTAAGAAATACATGGGACTGAACGAAAAAGATCTTAAGAAACCGGGCCTGCCAACGGTCCTCAAATGCTGCTGAATATGAAAGAAATAGTACTTGTCGTCGGAGGCGGAATCGCCGGTTTGGAAACTGCCCGGGAGTTGAAGGAACTGGGGCTTACGCCCGTGATAGTGGAGAAGAGTTCTTCGCTGGGAGGGCATGTGGCACAATGGAACTGTCTGTTCCCCGATATGACCCCGGCCCGCAAGGTCCTGGAGCCGTACGAGAGTGCACTGAAAGACGTAGAAATCCATCTCGAAACCGAAATAGCATCCATAAACAGGCTGCAGAAAGGATATTCCGTCGTCCTCAGCGATGGGACCGCCGTTCCCTGCAGGGCGGTCGTGTTCGCCACCGGGTTCAAACTCTTCGAGGCGGAAAAGAAGGAGGAATACGGCTATGGCGTTTACGACCGTGTGATTACCAACCGCGACCTGGAGAACTGGTTCAATACCGGCAGCGACTCCCGCGTGCCTGAAAAACCCTCTGCGATAGGATTCGTGCATTGCGTCGGCTCCAGGGATGTGAAGGCCGGCAATACCCAGTGCTCGAAAGTCTGCTGCATCACGGCCATCAAGCAGGCGATAGAGATGAAGGAAAAGTTCCCGAATGCGGAGATTTACTGCTTCTACATGGATCTCCGCCTGTTCGGCAAGAAGTACGAGGATTTCTACATAAACGCGCAAAAAGATTACGGAATCCATTTCATCCGCGGGCGTGTCTCCGAGGTTTCGGAAACCATCGACGGCAGGGTGCTTGTCAAGGCGGAAGATACTCTTGTAGGCAAGCCGGTGAAAGTCCGGCTCGACCTGCTTGTGCTTATGGCGGGCATTGTGTGCAACAAGGAGAATCAGCAATTGCTGCAGGCCGTATCGCTTCCTGTTGACGAGGACGGGTTCTTCCGCAGCAAAGACAATATTGCATCCATCACCGAATCCGACCGGGACGGAGTTTTCTTCGCCGGTACGTGCACAGGCCCCAAGACCATCCCCGAGACAATCGCCGAAGCGCGCAGCGCCGCTTTGAATGTGTACAACTATCTTAAATCCCGCAGGTAATGGATTTCGGTTTCGGACTCAATCCCAGCTCGGCAATAGAACTGGACAAACAGGATTTAAGGCTGTACGAAAAGCTGTGCCGTATCGAGCCTACGGCCGCGACCTGCATTGCCTGCGGCAGTTGCAGCGCTACCTGCACCGCAGCCGGGTATTCAGGCATGAGCGTGCGCAAGCTCCTGATCGGCCTGCAACGCGGAAGGAGCCAGGAAGTTGAGCAGATGCTCTCGCATTGCATGCTTTGCGGCAAATGCACGATGGTCTGCCCGCGGGGTATCAACACGCGCAGGGTGATTCTCACCGTATGCCGGCTTTACGATAATGTGGAGGGCGTGCTATGATAATAGATCGTTTCAGCAGTGGATTCCATCCTTTCGTCCTGCCGTTCCTTGCAGGAATGATATTCGTGCTGGGATACTGTGTGTATGGCATCATCCGCATACTCGTCCAGCTTCCGGGGGAGGACAGGCGCAAGTTCCTCAAGTCCCTCGTAACGCCAGCGACAGCCTGGAAGAATGTCAAGGATATCTTCCTCAACTGCCTGCTGCACGTCAAGCTTTGGAAACGCAACAAGGTGCTGGGCTATATGCACTCCAGCATTGCCTTCGGATGGTTCATGATCATCCTCCTCGGGCATATAGAGGTGATGCTCTTCCTGCCTCACCGCATCCGTCTGTTCTATTATCCCATCTTCTTCAACTTCTTCGTGGCGGAAACGGAATCTACGATTCAGGGAGCGGTACTCTTCTTCCTGATGGATTTCTTCCTGCTCATCATCCTGAGCGGCATAGTTCTCGCCATGATCAAGAGGGTGCGCTCGCGCTGGTTCGGCATGCGCCGCACTACACGCGCCAGCCTGCTCGATACCGTCGGCCTGTATTCTCTGTGGGCTATTTTCCCTCTCCGCCTGCTGTGCGAGAGTTTTACCGCACATATCAGCGGCGGTAGTTTCCTGACGCTTCCGATGAACTGGATTTTCCGTCAGTTCCTAGGTAACGAACTGAATTACCTGCCTACCTGGTGGGCGTATTCCATAGTGCTCGGCGTATTCATGACGGTTCTTCCGTTCACTCGCTACATGCACATACCTGCCGAGATGATGCTGATTCCCCTGCGAAACGCAGGGCTGCACATACGGCATCCTCGCAAGGGCTTCGCACGGGTGCAGTTCTTCTCCTGCCCGGGATGCGGAGTGTGCATAGACGCCTGCCCCATGAGCGTCCGCAAGGAGAATCTCAAGGACTGTACGGTCTACCTGAACAGACAGTTGAGGCGCGGAAACGAGAAACGCATAGAGGAAATCAGCGACAAGTGCCTGATGTGCGGGAAATGTACCCAGGTATGCCAGGTCGGCGTGGATGGGCCGCAGATGCGGCTTGCCCAGCGCTCGATGCGCTCCTATGGCATCAACCAGCACTATTCCAAGTTGTCCGCCGAAGAGAATCTTAACCGCATAGGTACTGCCAAGGTGCTATATTTCGCGGGATGCATGACGCATCTTACTCCCGGCATTCGCAAGGCCGTCGGTTCCGTGCTCGACAAGGCGGGCATCTCCTGGACTATGATGGACCCGGAAGGAGGCCTTTGCTGCGGACGCCCTATGCTGCTTGCCGGGCGCAAGGAGCAGGCTCGCGAGATGGCCCGCGTGAACAGGGAGATAATAAAGTCTTCCGGATGCGATATCCTGCTGCTAAGTTGCCCCATCTGCTACAAGATATTCAAGGAGAAATACAAGCTCTCCGGTATCTACGTGGTGCATCACAGCGTCTTTTTCGATGAACTCATCCATTCCCAGAGGCTGCATGTAAGCAAGGACGAGGAACGCAGGCTCGCTTATCACGATCCATGCGAACTGGGCCGCGGCTGCGGTATTTACGACGCTCCACGCTCAGCCGTTTCTGCGATTGGAACCCTGGTTGAAGCGGCGAAGAACCGTAACGAGAGCATTTGCTGTGGCGGTTCGCTTGGCAGCCTGTCGCTGAGTTACGAGAAGCGCAAGGATATCACAGTAAACTCCCTGAACAATCTGAAAGCAGGCGATCCCGATGTTATCGTTACCGCCTGCCCTTTGTGCCAGAGCACTTTCAGCAAATATTCCGATATACCCGTGCGGGATATCGCGCAGATACTCGACTCTTCTATCCGAGAGCATTGACCGCCTTTTCTCCCAGTTCGGTCTTGATCTTGATGTGATCGAGCACAGAGCGGACGAAATCGTTGCTCTCGAAGTCTCCTCGCACCTGTCCAAAGTCGATTTCTTTCTGCTCCTTGTCGCCGTCGGCGCCGAAGCCGGTCTTGGATGCCAGGTTGAATTCTTTGCGTGCGTCTTCGTATATCATGTTGTCGAGACTGACTACGGCCTTCTTCCATATTTCTATCAGACGGATGGCATCACTCTTCGTCATCTTGGAGGGATTGATGCCATAGAGTTGTTGGATGTGCTGGAAAGCCCAGGTCCACTCATAGTTGTAGTAATTATCCGCCATGGTGCGGAAGGCCTCGCAGATTTGTTCCGGGGTGGAGATTTCTCCCCGCTCTATGCCATTCATCAGGGCTGCGATCTCGCTCTTCGGCGCTATCAGGCCACTGATGTCAACCCATTCGCCCGAGCCGACAGGGGTGTCCGGACGGAGTTTGGCCTGGAGTTTAGCTTCGCTGAGTTCGCTGAAACTGCCGTCAGCCTCCTGCAGGCGAGAAATCAGGGAGTTCCCCATGAATTTGTCGATGGCGATGCGGTACAGTTCCATTCCCCGCTTGAGGGCGGAGTTTGTAATCTTGACACTATGGAAGGAGTAGACGTCCGAGAGTTCGCCGCTGGCATAACGCAGGTTTTCCAATGTCTGCAGGCCCTTTATCATCTTCTGTATGGTGAAGGGGGAGAGCAGGTTGTAATTGATGAAGTCGTACTTATCCGCACCGGTGCGGCCGTCGCGTCTGGGCCATTTCTTTGCGTCGCGTATGGTGCCTACGCTGCGTAAGTTTACGCCAGGCGCCAGATAGGAGGTTTCTCCCTTCTCAATCAGATAGGAGAAGGGGAGATTGGTGGTGTCGGAGTGGGTGACGTGCCGGCCCATAACAAGCGAGAATGCTCCCACGCGGGCTGGCCAGAGTATGTAGGAATCCGACGAAGTCTTCGCCCCCCGCTCAAGCGTACCCTGATGTATGGGGCCGAGCTTGTACATGTGGTTGCTCTGGTTCGATCCGGACCCCGCATTCATGAAGGAGAACATGCCGGCTATGAGCAGGGTGCTCTTGTGATGTGTGACCGTGAACGGGCCTGCAAAGATGGCGCAGGCTTCTCCGTTCTCGCCCTGGCAGTTGCAGAAGAAGAGCGAGTCGCTTGCGGAATACCCGTGGGCGAAGCGGCAGGCCTGTCCCACGAAGCAGCGGGTGAGTGTCGCCGCATCGGTCACCGAACTGCCGGCGGAGATGATGAAATCTTCGCATATGACGCTCCGGCCTATGACTACGGGGGCGTCGGCGGTGCTGTTGACGGATCCGTTGGCAAGGAGAGAGGCCCCGTTGATGCTGGCGTATTCCCCGATGCGCACATTGCGGATCTCGGCTGTGCCGGAGATTGATGCTCCCGTCCCTATGGTTCCGCGGGACGACTTGATTCCGTCGACATAATCGCGGATGATGGCGTTCATCTTCTCGACGAATACGGGCCGGTGCCTGTAGAGGGCTACCATGTATGCTTCATGGGCGGACAACTTGTCGTGCATCATCACTTCGCGGCCGCCGGTTTCGTTGAGGACGGAGACTTTCACTCCATTGCCGAAGCAGCTTTCGGAATCGGTGACAATCGTTCCGACGTTGTCGATGTAGACGCCGTCCGCTATGTCGTAGTTCGCGATGTATTCACGCACCGAACGGATGCAGCAGCCGTTGCCTACACTGACATTGTGCAAAGTCGCGTCGCTGATGCCGGAATGCCTCCTGAGGCCTCCGGGGAGGGTGAATTCGCTGTTGAAACTTCCGAGGCGGATTTGCCCGCTGAAGGCGGTGCGGAAGATGTTGGCAGTGCTGAAAGCTTCGGCGACTTCGATCTGCCGCCAGTCTTCGGCGCTGCATCCCTGATCCTGCAGGGCGCAGATCTCTTCTGAACTGAGTTTCCTGTATTTCATGTCTGTATTATTCTACGGTTACACTTTTTGCAAGATTCCTGGGCTGGTCCACGTCCAGTCCTTTGGCCACGGCAATATGGTAGGCAAGGAGCTGGAGCGGAATCACCGACACCAGGGGACAGAGGAAGTTGGGAGTGCGTGGCACCTCTATGACATGCTCTGCAATCTGCTTTACCACCGTATCGCCTTCGCTTACGATTGCAAGCACACGGCCCTTCCGTGCCGCGACCTCCTGCATATTGCTGAGTATTTTTTCGTAGAGATTGTGGTGCGTGGCGAGAAATACCACCGGCATGTCCTCGTCCACCAGGGCAATCGGCCCGTGCTTCATCTCGGCGGCAGGGTATCCTTCTGCGTGTATATAGCTGATTTCCTTGAGTTTGAGAGCTCCTTCCAGGGCGACGGGATAGTTCATCCCGCGTCCGTCCCGCGTCCGAGGTAAAGGAAGTTCCTGTTCGCCGTGTATTGTTGTGCGAGCGCCTTGATCTCTTCGTTCTTCTCGAGGATGCGGCTGATTTTGTCCGGAATCTGTTCGAGTTCCGAGATGGCATCGGAGTATGTATCTTCGCTGACAGTTCCCTTCTCGCGTCCTATGGCCAGAGCAAGCATGGCCAGGACCGTGGTCTGGCCCGTGAAGGCCTTGGTGCTGGCTACGCCGATTTCAGGACCCACATGGATGTACGTGCCGGTGTCGGATGCCCGGGCGATGCTGCTGCCGACGGCATTGACTATGCCGAACACCATCGCACCGCGTTCGGAAGCCATCTGGACCGCGGAAAGAGTGTCGGCGGTTTCTCCGCTCTGCGAGATGGCAAAAACGACGTCTCCGGGGCCTACCACGGGATCGCTGTATCGGAATTCGCTCGCGTAGGCAACTTCTACCGGAATGCGGCAGAACTGTTCGATGAGTTGCTTGCCTATGAGGGCGGCGTGCCATGAGGTGCCGCAACTCACCATGACATAGCGCTTTGCATTCAGCAGCTCCTCGCGGTGCTCGGTGACTGCGCTCAGGATGATGCGCCGGTGAGCAGGGAGAAGACGGCCACGCATGCAGTCCTTGAGAACGGATGGTTGGTCGAAAATCTCCTTGAGCATAAAGTGGGGGAATCCTCCCTTGTCCAGCATGCTCACGTCGAGGTCGATTTCCTTTATGCGCACGTCAACTTTGTCGGCTCCAAGTGTGCTGATCTGCAGATCCTCGCCACGGCGGCATACGGCGACTTCCTCGTCGTTGAGATAGACCACCTTGTTGGTATATCCGGCGATAGGGGAGGCATCGCTCGCAATGAAGAATTCGCTGTTCCCTTCGCCGAGGCCTATCGCAAGCGGGCTGCTCTTGCGGGCGGTGACTATGGTCCCGGGTTCTTTGCGGTCGATCACTGCAATTGCATATGCGCCGATGACCTTTTGAAGGGCGGAACGCACTGCGCTTGCCAGGTCGGCATCGTGTTTTTTCTGGGTATATTCTATGAGTTGGAGGAGAACTTCCGTGTCTGTTTCGCTGCGGAAGGAGAATCCCTTCTTCTTGAGCTGCTCCCGCAATGCTCCGGCATTCTCGATGATGCCGTTATGCACCATCGTAAGGTCTCCGCTCTGGGAGATATGAGGATGCGCGTTGACCTCGTTGGGCACACCGTGGGTGGCCCAGCGGGTATGTGCTATGCCAAGGCTGCCGGAGCAATCGTGCCCCTGCACCATCTGCTCCAGATTGGCGACTTTGCCTACGGCTTTATAGATGTTAAGTTTTCCTTCTTCGTTAAGAACCGCAACTCCTGCGGAGTCGTAACCGCGGTATTCAAGCCGGTGAAGGCCCCGGATCAGAATCGGATATGCCTCGCGGCAACCGAGATAAGCAACAATTCCACACATATATTTGTCGATTAGTGACCGACAAATATACGCAAAGAATCTGATGCTGCAAAAAACTAACTCAGAGGCGAATCGCTTAAAATCAACTCCTGTTGATCCTGCGGCAGTACTTTGACCAGTGTCTTCAGATGGTCCTTCGGGAAGCCCCGCAGAGGAAGCAGGATCAATCCGTCCAGGGAATTGTTGAAATCCGGATCGACGTTGAAGCAGATCAGCCTGGCTCCGTAATTGAAATACTTCTTTACAAGGACCGGCAGGCGGTATTTGCCGTCGGAAAGGGTGGCGATCAGTTTGTCAAGTTCATCGACGGTATCAATCTTTTGCAGGAGCGCTGCGGGGTCTACTCCCAGCCAGTCGGGCTTGAAGGCATTGGTAGGGGAGGCCAGGGCCCTGGATCCGGCATCGGAAGCCTTGTTCTCCAGGAACCACACCGTCAGGCTCTTGTAGAAATCGGGGAAGTCGTTGCTGATGCTGACCGGGCCCAGGAAGTATTTCTGCGCGGGGAATCTAAGCGTGGTCGCTGCAAGCCCGGTGAGAAGAAGCCTGAGACTCTGGATCTCGCGCTGGTACTTCTGGCGCACGAAGGTGCGGCCGAGTTCCAGGCTGTCCCTGAGAATCTCCCTGCTCGCGTCATTGTAATTGAACAGGGTCGATGTATAGAATCCGTCGATTCCTCCGTGATTGTCGTAGGATTCCGTTCCGACTCCTATCCTGTAGGAGCCTACAATCTCCTTGTTGGGTATATTCCACAGGATAAGGTGATGGAAGTAAGCGTCGAAACGATCGGTGTCGTATGGGTTGCCGGTACCTTCTCCGACAGCGCGGAAGGTCTCTTCGCGAAGGCGGTAGAGTTCTTTCATTGCGTTCGGGATCCTGTCCGGCTCGCTTAGGTAT
Source organism: uncultured Bacteroidales bacterium (assembly GCA_900317065.1). Taxonomy (GTDB): domain Bacteria; phylum Bacteroidota; class Bacteroidia; order Bacteroidales; family UBA932; genus Cryptobacteroides. Next base: position 1,846 of record ONFK01000034.1, on the reverse strand, counting down.
ACGCGATAGTCGCCGTATTCGAAAAGAATCCTGTCTTCGGCCGCAAGCATTTCTGCTGCAACCAGTTCGGGATCAACGGGACTGATTACGGGAGTGGAGAAGGAATTCGGACCCGTCTGCTCTTTCTTTTCAATGCATTCAGCCTGCAGTGCATAGGTGCGGTTGCGCAGATACTTGCCGAGTTCGGGGACGCTGTATTTGCTGATTTCTTCCGGGCTGACGGGCTGTCCGATGCGCACCTTCACGTGAGTGCCTTTCTTGTTGAGCATTTCGTGTATGAGGCGCACGGTGCGGAGCCTCGGGTGAATCTTGCCGAGGAAATGGAAAAACTTCGAATTGGTGCCCTCAAAGTAGATGGGGATCACCGGGAATCCCGAATTCTTGATCAGTTTTATGATATTCTCCGCCCAGGGCTTGTCTTCGATGACATTCTTGTCCGAAATGGCGGTACGTTTGCCCTTCTTCTGGTAAGTGGCGACTTCTCCCGCAGGGAAGAATCCCAACGCTCCTCCGTCGTGTATGTGCTGCAGGGCCATGCGTATGCCGTGGATGCTCTTCGCCGAAGCAGTATTGCCGCTGAGATTGTCCACGGGCATGAAACTGCTCTTCAGACTTGGAATCAGAGCGAGAAGGAATGTGGTGAGTATGCGGTAATCCTTGCGCTTCCCGCCTACTACGGAGCTCAGGATCAGACCGTCGATGCTGCCGAAGTGATGGTTGGAAACAGTGATGAATCCACCTTCTTCAGGGATGCGCTTGAGTTGTTCGGGGAGTATCTCGTAGGTCACGCCCACTTCTTTGAGTACGGCTTCGGAGAATTCGGGACCGTCGTTCGCCATCAGTTTCTCGTGGATGGCGTTTATTTTGTCGATTTCGAGGAAACGAAGAATGCGTCGGGCTATAAAACGTCCGAAGCCCCCCTTGAGCTTGAGGGCGTCCTGCAGGTCGGTTTCAGATACTACGTACTTTTGTTTTTCCATAGTTATGTGGTCAAACTACACAAAGCACAAATTTAAGAATTTTTTCTTCCGTTGGCAAATCGGATAAAATAATAGCAGGGTTCCTGGCGGAACCCTGCTGAAGTGGGACCTGGCAGATTCGAACTGCCGACCTCTTGCGTGTGAAGCAAGCGCTCTGAACCGACTGAGCTAAGGTCCCTTCCTGAAAAGGATTGCAAATATAAGTATTTTTGCCGATTATCTTCAGAAAAAAACATTTTTTTCTTTTCACGGTGTTTGGAATACCCTGCTTCTCAATCCTGCCAAAATGTTTATATTTGCAAAAAACACTCAGTACTTGGTATAATATGAAATTCCTGGGCAACATTCTCTGGCTGATTCTCGGCGGCATCTTGATCGCCGCGATTTACTATATCGTAGGACTTGTGATGTGCATCACCATCATCGGCATCCCATTCGGCTTGCAGCTGTTCAAACTTGGAACATACGCATTATGGCCTTTCGGCCGCGAGTTGGTGAACGGCCCGGATGAACCGGGTTGTGTTTCGATACTGATGAACCTTGTCTGGATTCTCCTCGGATGGTGGGAAATCGCCCTCCTGCACCTGACATTCGGCCTGCTTCTCAGCGTGACAATTATCGGCATCCCATGGGGCCTGCAGCATTTCAAGATGGCATTAGGTTCCATATTCCCGTTCGGAAAAGAGATCCGTACCGTATAAAGGACGAATTGAAACCGAAAAGAATCCGGATCACTGCGCCATCCCGGCCATATGGGCATGGTTTTATTTGCCGGGTGCCTGATGATGGATACAATAAAATAGCCCGTTCCATAGGAAACGGGCAAAATTGCTAATTATTTGATTATCAAATCAATATTCCTCCTC